>LELG01000336.1 GCA_001045575.1 Candidatus Burkholderia pumila | reverse complement strand
TCCAAGTGATGGCGCGCCCGGCCAGTACATCGCTCTTCGGCCTGTCAACCGATACACCTGCTTTGCACTTCGTCCCATGCAACACCTCCTTGATCAAAGGTGTTGCAACGACCGGTTGAATCCGCCTACTGGTAGAGTGGCGGGATGGCGAGCGTGTCGCCGCCGCTGTTCGACTGGAGCAAGTTGACGGCGCATCGGCAGACCGATTACGTCGTCGCGCGTGGCACAGTTCAATTCGCAGCCGCTCAGCAGAAGTCTATAGGGGGTGCGCGCGTACTTGGCGGAACGCGACGCCGAGGACGAACTGCATCGGAGCGCCGACTATCTTGCTGCGATCGATGCTCAGCATGAGCAGGTTCGTCGCAAACGCGCGACGGGCTAGGCGACGCTCATCGACGACCGCGACGTCGATGTCGACCGTCAGCGCGCGCAATTGCAGTATGCCGATGCGAAACAGGACCTCGCCGATAAACGCCGTGCCGTCGCCCAGGTCACGGGGCGTGCTTTTACGCCGTTGTCGGGTTTGCCGTCGAACGCGCCAACGCCGCGGGCCGTGCCGGAATATCCTTCGATCTGGGGCGGTCAGGCCAGATTGGCCGCTTACGATGTTCAACTCCGGCAATTCGACCGCGAAATTACAAGGCCTAACACGCAGAAGGCGCGGGCGGCGCATTTATCCGGTCGTCAGTCTGACGGGCAGCTACACGCCGGCAGGCGAGGCGTCCGGTTACGCGCGGCCTACGACGACATCGGTCGCCATGCTTCAGGTTGCCATCCCCATTTATTCCGGCGGCGAGTTGCAGGCCAGACTCAGGCAGACGCTGGCGCTGGAAGATCAGACGGAGCAGGGTATGGAGGCGGCGTCGACGCAGGCCGAGACCGATGCCCGCGACAATTACGCACGCTATCTGCGCGCGCATTGGGAGCGAGTCTTTGACGCAACTAGCTCAAACGGCATGTATCAGGCTTCGTTCTGACTCCGGCGAATCGCCCGCACCAGAGGCGCCAGCGCCTTCAACGCATCGGCGGGCGATTTGGCGAACTGCGCCGCGACGATCGCGCCATCCACTGCGACCGCCAGCGCTTGCGCGTCCGCTTTCGCCTTGCGTGCCTGCCGCAGGCATGAGTGCGCGAATTGCGTGCGTCATATTCTGTTTGCTTGTGGCGGCGCGATATCTCTCCGCCTGCGGCCAGCGCGGGCACGAGCGCATTGAGCGTGTTGCCGTGGCGCGCGAGCGCGTTGCAAAACCACGCCATCCAGTTCTCGTGACGATATTCAAGGAACGCGACGATCAGATCATCCTTGCTCACCCGGTCGATGCCGGTCGCGCGAATGCCGTCGCGGTAAAACAGATCGTGCGCCGTGCTGAGATTGCGGACGGTCCGATGAATGAGCAGTTTCATCGGCGGAAAGGGCGGCGAGCGTGTTTATGCAATCAATTTAATACAGGTATGTCTACATGCGCTAAAGTGCGATAAATGTCCAAATGTATACAGGTACGTCTATATCTTCGAGGAGAGCATTTCATGGAAAGCAAACCGCCGTTTCCGCCGTTCGATGCCGACACCGCCGCGCAAAAAGTCCGTCTTGCCGAAGACGGATGGAACACGCGGGATCCGAAGCGCGTGGCGCTGGCGTACAGCGAAGACACGCGCTGGCGCAATCGCTTGGAATTCGTGCATGGGCGCGCGGAAGTCGAGACGTTTCTCACGCGCAAGTGGACACGCGAACTGGACTACCGGCTGATTAAGGAGCTGTGGGCGTTCACCATAAACCGCATCGCGGTGCGCTTCGTGTATGAATGGCACGACGATTCGGGCAATTGGTTCCACAGCTATGGCAACGAGAACTGGCACTTCAACGAAGCGGGGCTAATGGACGCACCACCATTCATCGATCAACGATCTGCCGATTAGGCCCGATGAGCGCAAGTATCACTGGCCGCTGGGCCGCCGCCCGGACGATCATCCGGGACTGAGCGATCCCGGGCTTTGAAGCTTAAGCAAGCGTCATTAACGCTTGCTGCGCCGGAACGCCAACCATCCCGCCAGCGCGGTAAAACTCGCGACGATCACCACGAGCAGCCAGAAGAACGAAATGCCGTCCACGTTCATGCCGAAGAAACCCGCGACGATGTTGATCGGCAGCGCCAGCACGGTTACGAGCGTCAGCGTGCGGTTGCTCTGCTCGTCCATGCGCGTGGCGACTTCTTCCTGCAAGAGCTTGATGCGTTCGACGAGGCCCGCGAGATCGTTGAGCACTAGCGAGATTTCTTCGGTGGCGTCGCGCAAGTCCTGAATGTCGTGCGAATGCGGCCAGCACGGCTTTCGCGCCAGCAGCCGGAACACCGAGCCGGGTTCCGGCGCGAGCAGCCGTTGCAGACGCACCAGCACGCGCCGCAGCGCGGCCAGGTCGGTGGCGGCTCGTGGGCGCGTGTATCGACAGGAAACGGTCTTCGATGCCGGTCCACTTCCACGCTCGTGTGCCGCACGATATGCACGAGCAGATCCGCCTGCTCGCGCAGCAGATGCGCGAGCAACTCGGCGGACGAGCGGAACACTTCGCCGCGCCACACCGATTTCCGCAGCGAATCCACCGAGCGCAACGGCTTCATGCGCGCCGTCACAATCACTTTCTGATGCATGTACACAACAGCGTCGCAATCTCGGACGGCGTCAGCTCGAAGTTGAACATCACGTCGTTGACGACGGCGAACAGCGCGCCTTCTTGATGTTCGAGGCGCGTGGAATGCGAGCCTTCAGCCTTCGTGCATCGAATCGAAGAACGAATCCGGAAGATCCAGGCGCGAGCGCATCCATCGCTCGCAGGCGCTGTTGGCCAGATCGAAGTGCAGCCAGATGGATTTCTTGGTGGTGTCTTCGTTCGCTAACCGCGCGCTGGCGGCTTCGGCGTCGACGGCCTCGCCGGGCTGATCGACGCGAAAATGAAAGCCGCATACGAGGCCGGAAAAGTCGGAGCCGTAGGGCCGGTCGTTGCAGGGTAGCGGGATTCATGCGGCCTTTGTTTTCATGGATGCTGCTCTGGCCACTCGCTAGTCCATTGCACCAATGAAATTGCACTAATCTAAAGGTGCATGGGCAAAATGAATCTGAGTGGAAGCCGAGCGCGAAGAACTGCTGTTGATGCAGCGCAGCCGAATGATGGCCGTTGGCCAGGTGAGGCGAGCGCGGTTGATCCTGCTGCTCGAC
>LELG01000335.1 GCA_001045575.1 Candidatus Burkholderia pumila | reverse complement strand
TGCGGTTGGAGCGGCGGTTGGCAAACAGATAAACATGGTGTGGATGCGCGGCGCCGAATACCTTCCTACGCACGCCAACGCGGTGTCGAAGCCCGCTCGCATGTCCAGCGGATCGACTGCCAGCCAGATCTTGTCGACGCGAATCACCGCAGCCACTCACGTAACCATATCGCGCACTGCGCGGCTTCGGATATCGGCCAGCTCACCGTGATCGACTGATTTCCTCGACGAACTTCGACAAGGATCTCGGTCGAGCGAATGTCCTCTACCCCTAAAGAAACGGGGAACGAACGCGGGTGTTGCAGATTCTGCCTCTGCAGAACGCCCAGACAACCGCCTTGGAACCTGGGCCTTGAACTCTTCAGTGTAGCGCCGGCGACGTCGACGCGTCCGGAGCGCCTCTTCTTCGGTAGTGTTCACGTGTCCGCTTGTTCGTTTTAGTGGACACGATACTCCCAAGTGCTTCAGCGAGATTCAAGGTGAATTGGCGAGCCGCTTACGAGCTTTCGCCCAAGTCGAGCAGAATCTGCGTCACTTGTCCGCTGAGATCGATGTCGTGCTTATGGGCTCTTACGCATATCGGACTGATGCTCGGCGGAGGGGCATCGTTTTCGGCACGGATGGCCGCCACTTGTTTGATGACCTGCTGGCGAAACTCCTCGAATCCACAAGCCGTGGCGCCGGTGAGCAGATGCCTGTAGTACTCGTTGTCTACTGCATCGAGTTCGATCGCCGGGTTGCGCCATTGCAGCATCGGCCTGGTCCCGGCCAACGCGCCGCGTGTTCCGCCTGCATCCTCGTGAAGCTGGGAAGGCCTTCCTGAGGGCGGTGTCCTTCCCGCTTGCCAAGCAATTGAACGAAGAGCGAGTAGGCCTTCAGGTCTTTCTCGACCGCCTGTTCGAAAGCTTGCGCGGAGAAGCGGTCGTATGTCTCACAACTTGCCGGCAAGACATCGCAATCCGCCTGTCTGAGCGCTCGCGCGACATGCTCCCATTCATGATCGTCCGTCGGCTCCGCAAGCCATACTTTGGTCCGACCCGACTGCACCACCGAGGCAACGCCGGCGGAAGTCGCAGCAGGAGGTAGAAGCGGATCGGCTGCCTTGAATTGAAAGCGGTCGGGATCGAGCAGCTTTAAATGCTGAACAATGAGATGAGCCAGTTCATTCACTGATTCCCAATAGGGCGTGCCTTCCTCCATGCGCGGCACAGGGTAGCCGAAACGGAACGCCGGCTTCTCGTCACCTTCGTCCTTCCGGTATAGCTTCACCTGGGTCAATTCGCGTAGCCGCGGATTCTAGCACGCCCGGTCGACGGGTTCGAGCTCGACGATGAACACACTCTCTTTATTCTTGGTAGCAGCATTGTTGGCCAGAAAGGTGATCAGCTCCGACTGACACCACTTGGAGTGCTGATAACTCGGCGATATGAACAGCACGAGAGTGCGGCTGAGCCGAACCTTCTCTACAAGCGTGAGAAGAACGATGTCGTTCTTCGCCAGATCGTGGTCCATCCATAGCGCGAGTTCGCGGCCTCCCGCTTGGTTCGAAGATGCTGTTTGAGATGCTCGACAAACGTGGTGATCCAGCCGACACTGACACCCGCGGACGGCACGTCCTCGATGTGAGCATAACTGACGAATACGTCGTACGAGTCCATAAATCGCGGCCCCGCTCTTTTTTTATGGATGACGTCTTTTGTCAATGACAGACGTTCGGCGAAGCTTCCTGCACAGTTGCCCATGCTGCATGCCTACGCGTGCGACCCGCGCTGCTGGTCTTCGTTGAAGGAAAAAGGTTCCGATAGGATAGGGGCTCAATATAGGCGGGTGCAAATGGCTCGACAAGCGTCTGGCTTAATCGTCTTCCGCCATGTTGAGGGATGCTCGTGTACCGGCTTGCTTCCGAAAGTAAGTACGGTAAGCATGCGGACTGCGTCAGAAGCATAGGATCATACCGATCGCTTACGGAAAAGATTCGATTACTAATCTACTGATGATCGGGCCGAGTTCGCGGGGCACAACTGACGGGCGGCGCAAAACACCATACATGAGGCAATTGGCGACGATGCGATAACTGGTTCTGCCGCCTTGATCTGAGATTGCAGGTACGGTCCGAGGCTGCGGTGGACACGGTCTTCTTGTGTTGAGGAGAGCGCACGCGGCTGGGTTGACCCAGTTGACGAGGAGCGCTGCATTCGCTGAAAAACAACGGCCGACATGCTTTCCGACTGCTGTCAATCATGACATTCTATTTGGCCAACCATTTTCCAATCCGTGTGTGAATGAATTTCGATCCGTCCAACGACCCGTCTGACGATAACGACAACGACGCAGCGGGCAAAAGCCTCGCCGAGGTGATTTCGGAGTTGAGAGAACGCATCGTCAAGCAGGTATTGACGCCCGGACAGCGGCTGGTCGAGCGCTAGAGTACGGCGGAATTCGGCGTGTCGCGCGCTACACGCTCAGCGATCTGACGCGACGCCATCTGATCGTCCGCTATCCGAATCGCGGCGCGGACGATATCCGCTCGATCTACGAAGTGCGCGAAAACATCGAATCGCTGCGTGCGCGGCTGGCGACCGAGCGCACCAAGCCCGGCGACTGGACCGATCTCGTCGAACTGTTCGACGGCCCGTCGCCGAAACCGTGCGCGCACGCCGCTTGACGAATACGCCGCATACACCGAAGTGCTGGACCGCCGCCATGTACGCCGCAGCCGCGAATCCCGTGCTGCTCAAAAAATTTTTCGGCACGCTGGCCGACCGCGTCACCGTGCTCGCGCGCCGCAGCGTCTATTTGCCCGAACGCGCGGAACAAGGGCTCGTCGTCTATCACGCGCTGATCGCCGCATTCAACCGCGGTGACGTGGAAGAGGCCGCCCGCCTGAAGCAACTCAACCTTCGTCAGTCGCGCGACACGCTGCTTCACTACGAAGACTTCGTTCGATAAATCAAGGGCCCAGGCGGTGCATTGCCGCTTTGCCGACGAACATCGAACAAATCTTTTTGACATTTTTTGACACGCCACCCATCTAGTCTAATTTAGTTTAGGAAACTCTTTGTAACTATGTAACTACGACGCATAACGGCACTTATAATACTATTATATTAGCTACGACCTAGAAGCATCGCAATGACGCAACTTTATCTCGGCTTGAACCTGTCAACCAAGCGCACGCGCAAGCGGGATTTTGGGGAGCAGATGAGACAAGTGGCGCCGTGG
>LELG01000334.1 GCA_001045575.1 Candidatus Burkholderia pumila | reverse complement strand
ATATAGAGCTGCAACTTATCCTGCTCTGTCAGTCACGAGAAAGCTGGTGCAAAAGGGGCCGTTCATCAATCAGGGAACTTTGAACTAACTGCCCATACCCGGAGGAGTTTGGGTGCCCGCCGGGGGCTTGAAGGGCGCGACGCCGCGTGTCATGGCCTGATCCATCGTGATGGTGCCTTCGGAGAAGGGTTTGTACGCGTCGGTGTACGCCTTATCGAGCACCGGTGACATCACGAAGAACGACAGGAACAGCGCGAGGCCGACCAAAACCTGATTCGGCGGCGTGCTTTGCGTACCCAGCGCCTGACGCAGCAGCGACAGCACGATGATGATGCGCGTGAAGCTCATCATCATCATCAGGACCATCGCCGGGAGAAACGACAGCATCGTCAGCAGTAGCATGATCTGCACGCTGAGCGAATACGTCGTGCCGCCGTTCGGGCCGGAGCTGGTGTTGAAGGCGGGGAAGCTGGTGGTGCTTTGCGCCAGCGCGAGCATCGGCATCAATCCGATGACGACCGGCAGCGCCAGTTCGCGCCGCGCACGAGTTTGCGGCTGACCTGCATTACTTGCTCCCGCCGGTGAACTTGCTCGCCAGCGCTTTGCAGAGCTGTTGAGTCTGGAAAAGGATGAACGTGATAGCCATGAAACCGTGTTTCTTTCGATAGCTTGAATTGTCGTTTGTCCCGATGCAAAATGATGGAGCAAACAGAGGTCGGATTTGAGGCTAACTCGTTCTATTGGCTTCGGAAATGCAAAACGGCCGGAACGCATGCTTTGCGTTCCGGCCGTTCCTCTCTGCTGAAGACGTGTTAATTGCGCTTGAACTTGTCCAGGCGCTTGTTCGCTTCGCCTGCCAGCGGCGTCGTGGAAGCGTTGGCCGAAGTTGCCTTGCAGATTCGGCTGCTCTGGGATGCTTTCGACTTCCGCAGAACCTGCAGGCATCGTATGAAGCAGGCGCACGTTGCCCGGACCCGCGCCGAGCATGAGCCACTGATCGCCCACTTCGATGACCGCAACCCCCGCTCCTTGCCACCCAGCGACGCGCCGCCGACGACATTCACCTTCACCATGCCGCCGCGCTTCACGCCATTCACGCCGAGCTTGCGTGCCGAGCCACGCGCAGCCGAACATGAAACTGATCATGAGCCCGAACAGCGTCTGCAACACCGCGCCGTCGCCGGATGCGATCTGCGCGGCGTGATTCACTGCGTTCATATCGGCTGCGTTTGCCAGAAACGGCATCGCAGAGAGCAAAGCAACGGCAAAACGCTTCATCGATTCAGTTTGCGGATACATTCGGACGGCGTGATGATGTCGGTCAGGCAAATGCCGAATTTGTCGTTCACAATGACCATTTCACTTTACGCAATCAGGCAGCCGTTCACGAGTACGTCCATCGGCTCGTCGGCCATGCTGTCCAGTTCGACGACCGAGCCTTGCGCGAGTTGCAGCAGATTGCGGATAGCAATCTTCGTGCGGCCCAGTTCCACCGTCAGATTGACCGGAATATCCAGAATCATGTCGATGTCGTTGCGCGTCGACGGCGCGGCGGCCGGCGACAGCGGCTGGAACACGCCGGCCGTTGTGGGGGCGGGCGCTTCGTTGCCGTTCTGTTCGGCGAGCGCGCTGGCCCAGTCGTTCATCACGAGATCGTCTTCTTTCTTTGCGCCGGGCGTGTCTGTCATCAAATCACTCATATCCACCTTCCTTCGATTCGCCCGCGCTAATCATCTTGTGCATGCGCAAGCGCGTATTGACCATTGAAAATTCCGTGGCCGTATGCCATGACCGCCGGCACGCCGTCGATCTTGGCGGTGACGTCGGCGGGAATGTCGATCGGCAGCACGTCGCCTGCGCGCAGATTCAGCAGCTTTTCGAACGATGACGGAATCTCCGAGAGATCCACCGTCACCTCCACTTCCGCGAGCTGCACTTGCTGCGACAGCACGCGCACTCAGCACTCAGCGTCGATTGACTTCGAGCGCTTCGCCCTGGATCGGCGACGAGAGAATGGCGCGAATCGCTTCGATCATCGAATACGTACGGCATGCAGATGTGCAGCGTGCCGCCCGTCGAACCGAATTGAACCGCATTCGATCATGAACTGCGTCACGATGACGATTTTGTTCGGCGTCGCCACGTTGGCGAACTGCGTATGCATTTCCGAGTGCATGTATTCGAATGTCAGCGGCTTCACGCTCTTCCACGAAGCCGTGTAATGCCTCGAACACCAGATTCAGCAACTTGCCGATAATGCGCTTGAACTCGCGGCCTTCCACGCGTGTGTGGAACCGGCCGTCGCCGTCGAACAGATTGTCGACCACGGAATAACACGAAATTCGGGTCGAGCACGAACAGCGAGGTGCCGCGCAACGGCTTGACGTGGACGAGGTTGAGGTTCGTCGGAATCGGCAGATTGCGGGTGAACTCGCTGTACTTCTGCACCTTCATCGAGCCGACGGAGATTTCCGCCGAACGCCGCATGAAGTTGAAAATGCCTACGCGCAACAGCCGCGCGAAGCGATCGTTGATGATTTCGAGGCCGGCCATCCGGCCGCGGACGATGCGCTCCTGCGTCGCAATGTTGTACGGACGCACACCGGAAGTTTGAGTCTCGTCTGCGACTTGATCGACTTCATCGGTGACACCCTTGAGGAGGGCATCGACCTCCTCCTGCAACATGAACTCTTCGTGACCTGTGACTTTTATGTCTGGATGATGCGTCGCTTACTGGACGACGAATTCGGTGAACAGCACTTCTTCGACATGCACGGGCTTGTCGGAGGTGCTGGCGGCGGCTTGGCCGGGCCGTGCGCGACTTGCTTGCCGAGCAGGAAATATGCGCCGCCGGCACCCGCGCCGAGCAGGACGATCGCGCCGATCGCGATCATCAGGATCTTCTTCATCTTGCCGCTTTTGGCAGGGGGCAAGGTTTTTCTTGTTTGCAGTCGTGGTCGCCATTTTCGTGGTGCGTGCCTCTTTTGATAGAGTGAATTGTTGGGCATCGCGGTGTAAAGTGATGGGTCGAACAGAGAGGAGTTATTGGACTAGTCCATTGAACCAGATGGAATTGCACTGGATTCGTCGAGTTGGATCGGAATACTTCCATTTCAGTGGGACAGCCTGCTTGTTGTATTGGCGGATATACGCATGAGTTTCTTGTCGAGATCTTTGATGCTGTTGAATATCCCGCGCGTGATGACGTCCCGCTGGATGCGGGCAAACCCGTTCTCGAC
>LELG01000333.1 GCA_001045575.1 Candidatus Burkholderia pumila | reverse complement strand
GAACACCGCTCAAATCACGCCGTTATTTGCGTTGGGCAATTTATGGATGATGCGCAAAGCGCTGCGCAAATCGTAGGGATGGCGCGCATGATGAACTTGACCTTCGTCGACTCGCCGCGAGTCAGAACCTCTGGATGGTATCGACTTCGTGACCGACCTCGGCATCGACAGGCCGTGCGAGGTGAGGAGAGAGGGGCTCCAACGCATATTGTTTTCCGTCGAGCCTACATCCACGCTTGTCGCACGCGTCCGAAACGAATTGTGCAGACGCTCCTTAACATCGCGCTTCCCTCCAGGCGCGAGTAGTAGCCAAGCGCGCTCAGATTCCACTATTCAGAACGATGTCCGCTGGTCTCAACGCCGCGCAAAGTGAAGCCATGCGCGATCTCGATGGTCCTTGTCTTGTGCTCGCCGGCGCGGGCAGCGGCAAGACACGCGTCATCACGCAGAAGATCGCGCATCTGATCAAAGGACACGGCTTCGAACCAAAACATATCGCCGCGCTCACCTTCACGAACAAGGCTGCGCTCGAAATGCGCGAGCGGACGGCCAAGCTGCTCGAAGGCAAGACGCTGACGACGCCCGGCAAGGAAAGCCGCAAGGTTCCGGTCAATCAGTTGACCATCAGCACGTTCCACTCGCTTGGTGTGCAGATCATGCGGCAGGAAGCGGAACATTGCGGGCTGAAGCCGCAGTTTTCTATCACGGATGCCGATGACTGCTTTGGCATGGTTCAGGAACAACTCGGCACCACAGACAAGGGTTTGATCCGCAAGATTCAATCGATCATCTCGCTATGGAAGAACGCGATGGTGTCGCCGGATCAGGCGTTCGTGTTCGCAAGCAACGAGGACGAGCATCAGGCGGCGATCGTGTATCGCAGTTATGCGGCGACTTTGCACGCGTATCAGGCGCTGGATTTCGATGACCTGATCCTGCGTCCCGCGCAGCTTTTCGCTGAGAACGAACAGGTGCGCAACAAGTGGCAAAACTGCCTGCGTTACTTGTTGATCGATGAGTATCAGGACACGAACGCCTGCCAGTACGAACTCGTGAAACTGCTCGCCGGTCCGCGCGCGGCATTCACCGCCGTGGGCGACGACGATCAGGCGATCTACGGCTGGCGCGGCGCGACCATCGAAAACCTCGCGCAGCTCGGCAAAAATTTCCCGAAGCTGCATGTCATCAAGCTGGAGCAGAATTACCGGTCGACGGTGCGGATTTTGATGGCAGCGAACAATGTCATCGCCAACAATCCGAAGCTGTTCGAGAAGAAGCTGTGGTCCGCACGGCATGGGCGACACCATCACCGTGACGGGCTGCAATGACGAAGAGCACGAAGCGGAAAGCGTCATTTTCCGGCTGTCGGCGCACGCAGTTCCGCGATTTTTGTATCGCGGGAATTTTCAGGCGTGGATTTTCGAGCAGGTGCTGCGGCGCGCAGCGTATCCCGTATGTGCTGTCGGGCGGGCAGTCGTTTTTCGACCGCGCGGAGATCAAGGATCTGTGCATGTGTCTGCGGCTGATCGCCAATCCGGACGATGATCCCGCGTTCATCCGTGCGATCACGACTCCGCGGCGCGGTGTCGGCAATACGACGCTCGAAGCGCTCGGCGCGTTCGCGGGCGCGGCGAAGGTGTCGCTGTTCGAGGCGGTGTTCATGGGCGGGCGCTTGTCGGCGCGTCAGGTCGAGCCGTTGCGCACCTTCTGCGAATGGATCCGCCGACTGTCCGACCGCGCGGCCCGCGATCCCGCGACCGAAGTGCTCGACGACATGATGGAAGCCCATCCACTACGAAGCATATCTCTACGATGCGTTCGACGAGCGTCAGGCGCAGGCGAAATGGCAGAACGTGCTGGAGTTTCTCGACGCGGTGCGCTTATCGACGGTGCACGCGTCAAAAAGGCTCGAATATCCGCACGTGTTTCTGGTGGGCGTGGAAGAAGGGATCATGCCGCACCGCGGAGGCTCGGACGACGACGCGCCGATCAACGATGGACGCATCGAAGAAGAGCGGCGGCTGATGTATGTGGCGATCACGTGGGCAGGCACAGCGCAGTCTGCATCTTAACTGGTGCAAGAAGCGCAAGCGCGCGCGTGAAACGGTGGTGTGCGAGCCGTCGCGGTTCATCCCCGAAATGCTGCTCGACGATACCCCGCCGCCCATGCCGGAAGAAGCGCCTCTGACGCCGAAAGATCGTATGGCGATGCTCAAGGCGATGTTGCCAGAAGGGCTGATTCTCCGGCTTCGGTCCACGTTGCTTACTTCGACGCTTTTGTCATGTAGTCCACCGCCGCCTTCACGTCCGCATCCGACACGTTCGATCCGCCTTTCGGCGGCATCGCGCCCTTGCCGTGCAGCACGTAGTTGTAGATGGTTTCCATCGGCTCTTTCAGACGCGGCGCCCATGCCGCCTTGTCGCCGAATTTCGGTGCGCCGAGCACGCCCGCTGCGTGGCACGCCTGGCAGACCTGCTCGTACAGCGCTTTGCCGGCTTGCGCGTTATCGGCACTTTGCGCGCCAGTGCCGCCGCCTGCTAGTGCCGATACGCCCGCTGGCGCGGAAGCCGCCGCCGCGCCCGACGCGGGTTGCGCCGGTTCCGCGAACTTCGCGCCGCCATCGTTCACCATATAGATGACCGCACGCGCAATCTCGAAGTCCGAGTAATCGTCAGGCGATGTGCCGCCGCGCGCGGGCATTGCGCCCTTGCCGTTGAGCGCGTTGTGCAGCAGCGTGTCGTAACCTTCCGCAATGCGCGGCGCCCATGCGCTGGCATCGCCGAACTTGGGCGCGCCTGCGGTGCCCGCCGCGTGACAGGCCGAGCACACAGCCTTGAAGATCTGCTCGCCGGTTTTGTAGACGCGGGGCGCGTTGGCATCGCGGATATCGACCTGCGCGGCCGGCGCAATGCGATCCTTCACCGATTGTTCGATGTCCGTGCCTGCGCCCGTTCGCGTCGAGCTGTTCACATAGACCGCGAGCAAAATGATGATGGCGATAGGAATGCCGAACCCCGCGATGACGGCCGCGATAAGTTGGCCGGGCGTTTTGATCGGGGCTCCCTGGGGTGCTTCGCTCATGCTTGTCTCGTCTCCCGTTTTTAGTGTGGGTCGGTTCAGTGACAGCTTTGCGTTTCGCCCTCGTTTTGCCTGTTGAACAGCTTGGGTAGGGGAGCCCTTCTTCCTTGCGGAAGAAGGGCTCCTTGGAACCATACGTGCGGGTTTCCTCGCATACGGCTCGAGCCTACAGGCAAAGCCCCTACTAAAAGTAGTAGGGCCAGGGCCGGGGCTTTG
>LELG01000332.1 GCA_001045575.1 Candidatus Burkholderia pumila | reverse complement strand
AGCATGTCGCGTAAGGGCAATTGCCTTGACAACGCCGCAATGGAGAGCTTCTTCGGTACGTTAAAGTCTGAGTGCTTCCGGCTACACCGCTTCCACAGCATCGAACAGTTGCAAGAACAGTTGCAAGAACAGTTGCAAGCAGAGCTGAACCGCTACATCCACTACAGCACCCAGCCATTGGCCGAGTAGTCTTTAACTGTCCAACTTCGTGGGGTCAGTTACATTCGACGATGAAGGCCTTTTACTTTTTGCGGCTGGCTCGATGCAGTGACGCAGAAGAGGGCGCTTACTTCGCCGCGCCGCCCTTGGGTTCGGTGACGAAGCCGATCTTCGTCAGACCGCCTGCCTGCGCTGCCGACATTAGATCGGCGACCTTCTCGTACGCGACCGTGCGATCCGCGCGCAGATGAATCTCCGGCTGTGGATTGCGCTGCGCCGCCTGGGCGATACGCACGTTCAGCGTGGCTTCGTCGACGGGCTGATCGTCCCAGACGGTCGTGCCGTCGGCCTTGATGGCTACATCGACGGATGCGGGTTTTTCGTTCTGCGGCGCGCTGCTCGCGTGCGGCAGATCGACCTTGACCGCGTGATGCATGACCGGAATGGTCACGAGGAAAATGATCAGGAGAACCAGCATGACGTCGACGAGCGGCGTCATGTTGATTTCGCTCATCATGCCGTCGTCGTCATCGCCGGCGAAATGGCTCATGGCCATTGCGTTTCTCCCTTGCTTACGACGATGCGGACGCGCGCGTCGCGAGACGCAGGCTGTCGGAGCCGCCGTTCGTCGCGCGCTTGGCCGACGAATTGAGCTTGGTGCCCGTGACAAAGAATGCGTGCAGACCGTGTGCGAAGCGGTTCAGCTTCGTAACGATGCTCTTGTTCGCGCGGGTGAGGGCGTTGAAGCCGAGCACCGCCGGAATGGCGACGAACAGGCCGAATGCGGTCATGATCAGCGATTCGCCGACCGGACCCGCAACCTGATCGATCGACGTCTGGCCCGTCGCGCCGATGGTCAGAAGCGCGTGATAAATGCCCCACACAGTACCAAACAGGCCGACGAACGGCGACGTCGAACCGATTGACGCCAGCACGGCGAGACCCGCCTGCATGCGGCTGACGCTTTCGTCCATTACGTCCTTCAGGCAGCGCGTTATCCAGTCCGACACATCCATGCGGTCGTGCAGATGCGGCGGTGTCTGCGTATGATGCTCGGCTGCTTCCTGGCCCGCCAGCGCCAGCGTGAGGAACGGATTGTCCGCCGGGCTCGACGACTGGCTGCCGAGCTTCTTGATGCCGTCGTTGAAGTCGTCCGAATGCCAGAAAGCCTGTTCGGCATTCTTCGTCAGGCGCTTGAGATGCACCACATTCCACGCTTTCACGACGATGACGGTCCACGAAAGCACCGACATGATGACCAGCGTGAGGGCAATCCCGCGTGTCACGAAGTCGCCTTGCGCCCAGACGTGCGCAATTCCGTAGTTTTGCATTTCCGTTCCTGTATTCAAAAAAATAAAGCGGATCAGTCGTTCAGATTGAAAACAAATGGTACCGTGGCGGTCGCGCGAATCGCTTCGCCATTCTCCTTGTACGGGCTGCACGCGCTGCCGCGTACTGCCTCCATCGCGGCATCATCCAGCCGCGAAGAACCGCTGCTCTTTTGCAGCGTGACGTTTTCGATCTTGCCCGTCAGGCCAACAGTCAGCTTGACGGTTGCCGTGCCGGTCTCGCCCCTGCGCTTTGCCATCGCGGGATAGTCCGGCTGCGCGATGTTGCACGACAGGTGCGCGACGTTCTTCGGTGCCGACACATCCATCGTCGACTTGCCGATGGCCGGCGCGGGCGCGGGCTTGGGTTCGATCTTGGGCTTCATCTTCGGCTTCGGGATCGGTTTGGGTTCCGGTTTCGGCTGCGGCGTTTCAACCGCGACCGATTGTGGCGCAGGCTGCGGCGTCTCGCTGATCATCATGGCGGTGATCGACTTGGCTTCGATCGGTTTCGGCAGCGGCTTGTCACGCATCGACAACGCGACGCCGAAGAGTGCGGCATGCAGAGCGAGCACGATGGCGCACGCCGCGATCACGCGCGGATTGCCATTCGATCCCTGCGCCGTCTGAAAAGCGGCGGGAGAGGTGGTCGGGGCCTGCATTCTTATTTATTGGCTGCTTGTTATATGCTGCGGATGTTCGTGATAACGTTGCCATCCAGAAAAAAACGAAAGCGCAGGCTAAGCGTAAAAAATACCAAACGCCATCATTTTTCGGAAAATCAGCAGAGATATGAACATGGTAGCAACGAAACCGATCAGCAGTTTTATCTTTCTCTCCAAGGGTAAGGGAGTTGCGTAGCTGGCTAGTGACCGAGTGACCGAAGGTAACCTGGCTTTCGGGAGGCAATCAATTCGGCCGAATAACTTAGCGGCCGAATAACTTAGGCATCGGCCCATAAAAATGCTGCGATAAGGTCTGGTGCAGCGTCAAAGCTTGAGTCAGGCTGCCTTGCGCTCGTAAAACGTGAGCGGCGCGGCATGCACATGCTCGCGGTGCTCGACTCTGCACCGCGAAGCGCACACGCCGCTTTGTTCCATCACATCGCGAACGCTTTCCTCACATTTGCCGCAGCAAAGTGCGCCGCCGAGTTCGAATTGCAACTCGTCGAACGAGTCCATTCCATCGGCGATGGCGACCCGGATTTTTCGGTCGGATACTGACTTGCAGACACAGACAATCATGATCTTTTGCGATAGCCTACGTTAATGCGAATTTTAATGCGAATTATTATTCACTATGATGCGCTTTGCAAGCGCAGGTTCGTGTTTTTTGTAACACAGACGGCCAATTGGCGAGCTTATTGCTAAGAAAGCCTTTGCGGCGAGAGACAGCAGGCGTTCGTGCGCCGTTCGACACACGAAAAAATCTCAGGCGATGAACTGCACCCCAGAGGTTGGAGATTGATCCAACCTTTGGGGTGTTTTTCATGGCGAAGTACACAGAGCAGTTCAAGCTGGCAGTTGTAGAGGAGTAGGAGTCGGGGGAGTGGGATCTCGGAGCGTGGCGCAGCGCCACGGAATCGACGAGGCGACGGTACGTAGCGTGTCGTTCAAGCTATTGGTGTTGCAGCAAATGCAAAGTCAAGGCATGTCTGAGCGCGAAGCGGCTGCGCGGTTCAACATCCGCACCCGCGCCGTCATTGGCCTGTGGAAACGCCAGTATGATGAGGGTGGTGCGAGCGCATTGTTGCCTCGCCCAATAGGACGCCCCAAGAAGAAGATACCCGAACAGCCGACCACCCCGCCTGCGGTACCCGATGGCGAC
>LELG01000331.1 GCA_001045575.1 Candidatus Burkholderia pumila | reverse complement strand
TGCTTATATCGAGAGCTTCAACGGGCGGTTTTGCGAGGAATGCCTGAACGAGCACTGGCTCGTCTCGATGCGCCACGCCGGGCGGCTCATTGAGGACTGGCGTATCGAGTACAACACCGAGCGGCCTCACAGCTCGCTTGGCTATCTCGCACCCGAGCAGTTCGCCCGGGCGCATGAAGCAACCTCACAGTCTTTATTTAACTTCGGACTCTAGCTATAGTCCGGACTAAAACCGGGGGCAGGTCACTGCTTTCTGGCTACGAACGTACACATTGCAGTCGTCGACATGACGGGCAAAGATGTCGGTTCAAGCATTCGATGAAAGTTAGCTGCTTTTGAGCCAACTAGCCACGTGCAAGTAGCGATAAGCGTAGGCCAGCTAGAATCACTCGTGCGTCCTTTGATGAAGTTTTTCCGTGCCTAGTACCTGAGCTAACACTTTGTACAACGCCTTCGGCGATATAACAGTCACGACTGGTCATTTTGAACGTTCCGTCAAGAATTTTCGTGATAACGGGAATTGCCTGGCGAAACGGCGTTGAACTGAAGCGGCCGTCCGAGCCTCGTCTAAGCAATGACGTTTCTTCGATGGTCCAAACTTCCCCTTCGTCTGTCATGTAGCTCTGTCCTCTATATGCACGAACGCGATCAATCTGGTCATCGACGCGTTGTCGTTCAAGAGCTTGTGCCGCGTTGGATTGAACGATTGATTCTGCTTGGTCAACTAGCAGCCGATAATCGATGGGCTTGCTCAACATAGTTCTCAAGTAAGCGAACGTATTTGCGATTCGCGACGACCGCAAATAATCTCTTGCGTGCTGCACCACGTCTGACAGTCGATGCCCTTTTTCTCGAGCCATACGCATTAGCGCAAATATCCCATAAGGTGAGACATGCCCTTCCTGTGCAAGCCAAACAAGGTCTGGTGGAAGCGACGTTGGTTTGGCGTTATTTTTTTCTATCGGTTCACAGTGTCTCTTTGAAAAAGATTGTTTTGGTTCACTGTTTATGTATCGCACCAGTGCGACAGTGGATGACTGCGTGATGTGATTCTCCCCTCCCCTTTTTGTAGGGTCGATCAGGCCCAGCGCCGTCAATCCGGCCTGGGTGAAGCAGATCGTGCTGATTGACATCACAGCAGGTTGAGCGGTGCGATAGATGATGCCCGCTGTCTCGAGTGCTTCAAGCGCTCGGTAGACGGTCGCGGGATTGATCCCTAATTTTTTGGCGATGGTCGACTTTTTTATGAATGCGGCTGCGTTCATCTCATTCAGCTTCAACCCGAAACGGACAAGACACGCCAGCACTCGTCGAGCGCTTTCTGTAAGATTGAATTCGTTCAAACCTTCGTAAGCGCGAACGATCGCATTCGCAATCGCTCCAGGCAGCAACGAAGGAGTTTCGTGGTTCGTGTGGGATTGACCGCTTTCGATGTGTTTCGAGTCGGAATTAGACAAATGACTGGCATGCGACGTCATTTCGTCTAGGCGTAGTTCGTCCATAACGTTTCCTGTAAGTCAATTCGAGTCGGAAAGCGTTGACAGAGAACGACGCGCTAACTACACTCAGCAGTGAGTCGTGTGGTTGCCGAATGATTTCAGATCTCTAACTCCGGTTAGAGCGCGATCTTTTTCTCTGCCACGCTGCAAAAGCCAGAAGCTCTAACTTCTGGCTTTTGTTTTTGTTGTCTACATTTCATTAGCTTCCGAGCTTTACGTTTCCCATATGAAAAACGCCCAAGCTCTCTTGGGCGTTTTTGTTTTTAGGCCTATCAATGAAAGAGGCCGGTGGTCGTAGATCGTTGGAACTCGGAGGTTCACCGGTGAAACCGTTCAAGGTCCATGGGCCACCGATTTCAACGGTGAACCTACTCACCGTATTGCGATTGTGCGCGCACAAAGACGCACTAACGTGCGTGACATGAGTTTCACCGGTGAAACCTTTGAGCACTTCGCGACTGGGAGTGATGGTTATATGTATATGTACGTAAGCGAGGCAGCAGGAGTTTCGCTAGTTTCACCGGTGGAATTGCGATCCGCGTATTCACGTCCGTGTGAGCGAGACGGCAACGGTAAACAAGTTTCACAAATGAAACTTAGTTGACTCGGCTCCGAGAAGGTTTCACCGGTGAAACACACATAAATCTGCAGTTCGGTTTCAAACGAACGCGAGCGGACACCTGTGAGAAGAATGTCGCCAATGAAACTCGCGAAGGACCGATCTTCGGTTGCACGCGGAACACGCCAACGTAGACCGGTGAATTTCACCGGTGAAACTTTTTGGTTTTCCAACCTTAGCCACATTTCTGTATAAAAATAGGGTCATATTAACGGTGGAGGTGCGTTCAAATATTGGGTTAGCCATGATCGGGTTTAACCTCTTTCAACCGTGAGATGACCGCGTCTGCAAAATCTTCGGAGCTGGAGACTAAAGCGTCTGCCGCAATCTGCAATAGCTCTGCGAGTTGGTTCATGCGGTCGACAGGCACTACTAGATCACCAGAAACTTTCATCTCCACATTTCCGTTCTCATAGGTCCGCAGGGAGCCGATAGGGCGATTGCCGACCTTGATCGTGCGCGCGGCGACTGCGGAACGGCGGGGTGGACGTGTCTCAGCCGTCTTCTGCTTTATGAGCGCTTCAACAGACCGTCGAGAGAAGTCCTCGTCAACGATCTTCTTGCACATAGCGAGAATGACGTCGTCTGAATCGCTAGACGAATCAACAAGAGGCGCAAGCAGAGACGCTATCGAGTAAGGAAACCGGTCAGAGTTTTCGTGCATGAATTCCAACACTTGCGGCGAGAATTTGCTGTACGCGAGCATCTTGCTGACCGTGGCCTTATACAACTCAAGCTCGTGTGCGATGCTTTCCGCGCTTGCAGCGTTCTGCTGTATGAGCTGGCTCCACCGGAGTCCTTGGTCTATTGCCGAGATCGGCTTTGTCGCATCTGTGTGCTTGAATGATTCAATGTAGAAAGCAACCGGATTCGCGGGATCGACATCGACTTGGACTGCCCATATCTCTTTCCACTTGAGCTGCTGTGCACCCTTCCAGCGTGTCTCACCATCGACAACAAAATATTTGCTCGCGTGCTCAGGCGTTGGGACGACGCTAATAGGGTGACGTTGACGCGTCGCGGCCATGGAGTTGGCGATCGCGCGAATCCGTTCGGGGCTTCTATGAACTCGCGCATTCCAAGGATGCGCCAACAAGTCGGTTACCGCGACAAAAAAACCACGACGGGGATCCGCATCGTCGAGTCCAGTATCAGTAGACTGTTCCGCCGATGTAGGCAATTGCTGGGTGCTATTAGTATCAATAAGG
>LELG01000330.1 GCA_001045575.1 Candidatus Burkholderia pumila | reverse complement strand
GTCGAGCAGCAGGATCAACCGCGCTCGTCTCACCTGGCCAACGGCCATCGTTCGGCTGCGCTGCATCCACAGCAGTTCTTCGCGCTCGGCTTCAGTCAGATTCATTTTGCCCATGCACCTTTAGATCGGTTTAATTTCATTGATTCAATGGACTAACAGCACCGATGTGCCGGTCGCGGAAAGCCGGTCGGCGAGTAGACAACCCGCCGAACCGGCACCGACAATGATGTAGTCGTAACTGCCTTGCAGGGGCGTACGCTGACTCGACTCAGCGGCGTTCACATAGTCGCTGAACATCGCCATACCGGTGGCGCTTACCCCGAGAGCCGTCAGCTTCGCAAGGAAGGCCCGCCGCCCGAAGCGTTCCGCGGGCGCCGCTGCGCTAACTTCGGAGATGGGCACAGTGTGCGGAACATTCTCTTTCATGCTCGATTCCTTGCGATAAACAGATTCCTGGCAAATCCCGATTTCAGGTGCGTGTAATGGTCACCCCCTTCCAAGAACAACGTCGTTCCTGTTATGAAGCTAGAGGCGTCGGACGCGAAATATAAGGCCGATTGAGCGATCTCCTCGGGCTGCGCCAGGCGTTTCATTGCATGGACATTTTCGACAAAATCCCGTTGTTCGGGCGTATTCGTTGCCTCTCCTCCCATTTCGGTATCCGTACCACCCGGAAGGAGCGCATTGGTCCGGATTCCAGCACTGCTGTACTCTGCCGCGAGCGTCCGCGTGAGCCCGATGAGCCCCGCCTTGCTCGCTGCTATGCGGCCATTCCCGGCAGGCCAACAGAATGCCCCACGAACGAGGACGTAAAGATCAGCGACGCGCTCTTTCGCCTGAGCATCGCCGGAATCCGATACTTTGCGGCGAGGAAAGCGCTCGTCAGATTGATCGCCAGGGTGCCGTTCCAGCCGTCGACCGAAATATCGGTCCACTGCCCAGCGCACCCATGGTGCCGGCATTATTGAAGCCGATGTCAAGCTCGCCGAAGTGCTTGACCGCGATCTCTACCGCTTCGCGCGCGCAATGCTCGTCCTTTACATCCCCTGCCAGCACCACAGCGTGGCCGCCCGCGGTCTCGATTTCGTCGACCAGCGCGTTCAGCAGTGGTGCGCGACGCGCCACGAGAACCACCTTCGCTCCTTCTTTCGCAAAGAATCTCGCCGTCTCGCGCCCGATTCCCGAACTCGCACCGGTGACGATCGCAGTTTTGTTACTCAGCATGCCCATGTGTGTTCTTCCTTCCCTTTGATGTGGATACTCGCCGCGTCATGTGTTTTTATCCTGTTGACCGTTGAATGGCGCTCGCGCGCCTTATTTGGATTAAAGCAAGCGAATCAGCCCGGGCAGGTTCTTGCCGAAAGGCGCCGGTCCGTCCTCGACTTTTTCCGCGTATTGCCAGAAATCTTTGCTGAACATCATTCCGTATTTACGCGCCTCGCTCACCGCCTTGAGCTGAACGATCGGATTGTTGAGTGCGCCCCGCACGCCCGGAAGAACAGGCTTCGCAATGGACTGAAAGTAGCCGAGCAGCGATACTTCCGGCGTGTCCGGCGTCCAGACCAGCCATGCCTGAATCGTCTTGTCTGACACGTTGAGGTATCCGTGCACATGGTTGTGCGGCCCGAACACGAGACTGCCCTTTTTCTTCATTGGAACAAGGCGGATCGTGCCGCGTCCAGCGAGGTCGGGCGGGTTATCCGCGTCCTTATACTTCGTCGCGCCCATCAGCATCACCGCCCCGCCTTCGGGGAAGTAGAACCATTCGTCAGTGCGCGTGTGAGCATGCAGCGGCAGACCCGATCCCGGCGGCACTTCGACCTTTGCCATCAGGTAGCGCCCACCAGTTGTCGCACCGGTCTTTACAAAACAAATCGAAGCGCCGGCCGGCTCTCCGTTCACTACGATGGGTTCGTTATCGTCCTGAATCAGTGCGAATGCCGCCGTATTCTCTTGAGCGTCGCGCCCATTCGGAATCTTCGGCTTGCGTCCCTGCACTCACGTGATCTGGCGTTTCGCTCGTTGGATAACCATTCATAAAGACTCCGTGGTTACGTTATCTAATTCTAAACTTATAACTTCGCAATCCAAATTACTTACGCGCAATTTCCTCTTTTTACAAAGACCGCTCTCTTATGGAAATGCCCACGACCTCATCGAGCACTGCGCCTGCGTCTTGCGGCGCATGATCACCGCGCCAGGCGATGTGTTGGTCCGGCCGCACGAGCAGCAGACGGCACTGGTAAAGATCGAACGCTTTATCCTCCCCGACGTCCAGAACCTGCAATGGAATTCGGCGTTCACGGGCCGCAGCACGGAACGCATCCACATTGCGTCGTACAGGACCGATCCTGAGTAACGTGAAGCCCGCATGCAAGTCGTCGAATACCGAACGACGCTTGCCTTTTGTCAAGTGTATCCACAGATGTGGCAAGCGTCCGCCTGGTACGCTGCTGGGCCGGTATTCGAGAGGATCGTCGGGCGGCGGCGCGCCGTCCGGGCAGATGATTTCAGAGCCGTCGTAGCGTGCGGCCAGTTGGACGCCGAGTGATGCAAACTGGCCGCGAAAGACTTCGAGTTGACCGCCGAATCGAGCACGCGCCGTGACGCCTCGCTCGTCGTAATCCCGTTCGAGGTCGGGTGGAATATCCAGATTTCCTACGTGCTGTGTCAGCAAACGGGCGGCAATCGTGTTCCGTTGGGCAATGGGTTTGCGCTCCCGCTCGTACGAGCCGAGTAGTGTGCGCTCACCCCCAGCCTTACACCGTGGCCGCCAGTTTCCATGCAAGATTTGCTGCGCCGTCGATTCCCGTGTTCATGCCAAAGCCGCCTGTCGGCGAGAACAAGTGGGTAGCGTCGCCGGCGAGATAGATGCGTCGGTCGGAAAAGCGTTCCGCCACAAACGCCGCCCCTCCGTTCCAGACTGCATGGGCCAGAAACTCGACTTCGACCGGTGCGCCGACGCCTGCTTGAATGTGACGTATCGCTGCGGTGTCTTCTGGCTGCCCGCTTGGGCCCTCCGACTTGTTCATGAAATGGTGAACGGCCTCACGTGAGAACCGCTTATGCGCCACGTAACTCGGATCGCAGAAAGATCGCATGATCTCGTCTTCGAACCCGTAATCTTTGGACCGCACCCAGAAAGTTGGAAGACTGATGGCTATGCTGTAGCGAAGCAAACTCGATAATCGACGGGACTGAGCCCTCTTGGGCTTTCAGCTTGATTCGCTCGTGGTTGTAGTAGTGAATGTATTCCTTCAGGCCTTTCTCGAGATCGTCGAGATCACGAAACTCGTTGGCGTAGTAGAACCCCGTCTTCAGGGTACCGAAGAA
>LELG01000033.1 GCA_001045575.1 Candidatus Burkholderia pumila | reverse complement strand
GACACCTATGACTTCTACTTCGCTCATCATCGACTCATGACGTTTGACCTCAATCAGCCCAATGCGCCAAGATGAACGTGTCAACGATGTCTCCGACGATGTGTCAACCATGCCCCCGGTCTATACAGTCCGGCAATGACCGTGACGATGACGCCCGCGCCGTAAAGATCCACGTCATCGCCGAGACATGCTCGCCGAAAAACAGCGCGGAGAAAACCATCGTGAAGAAAATCTGCAGCAACTGCACTTGTCCGACACGCGCGATGCCGCCCATTGCCAGACCGGCGTACTACGCGAAGAAGCCGATGAACTGCGAAAAAGCGTGACATAGCCGAACGCGAGCCACGTTTTCAGCGCGAGCGGCGCGGAATGCGCGGCATGATGAGCCCCGCGAGCCAGCCGATCGGCAGCAGCAGAAACGGCGCGGACAGCACGAGCGCCCAGTAGATGGGACCTGCCATCCGCCGATCTGACACTCGAGCCGCGCGCCTTCCGCATAACCCAACGCGCCGATGCCGACCGCGACGAGCATCAATAAATCGCCCGCTTGAAATCTGCCGCCCGCCTGCAACGCGAACGCGACGACGATCGCGCTGCCTGCAATCGCGCTCAGCTATGCCGCGTAGATAGGCGACGCACAGCGGCTGCAAGCCGTTAACAACGGCGCCGTGAGAGGTGAGCACGGTTTTCATGGCCCACGCAGAGAAAACGGGAAACGAGATGATGACGCCCAGCGACACTACCGCAAGGCTCTTGACCTGCGGCCACGTCGGTCATTTCTCACTCCGTCAGAAGAGCAGCAGCACGGCGGGAATCGCTGCGACGAGCGCACGCCCAAGGCCGGATGTATTTCGGCCACGACGATGCGCGTCATCGGCAGCGTCAGGCTGAAGATGACGACGCCGATCAGGCCGAGCAGCATGCCTTCGGTTTCACGGGTTTTCATTCTGCATTCTGTTGCGTCATTCTCCCTTTTTTTATATGGCGGCGTTTGCCGGTTTTCTGCGTGAGTTTCGCCGCTTCGATCATTTCCGCCGATTCGCCCAGAGTTACCACCGAGCCATCCGGCAAATCGAACTCCGCGACGATGACCGGCTCGCTCGCCGTTGACTCCACGCGCATCAGATGCGATCCGCCGAGCCACGAAAGCTGTTCTGCGCCGACCTCGGCGCGCGGGTGAACGGGGTCAGCGCGCGCAGCGCGATGTCCGTCTGTGGCAGCGTATCGCCCGGATGGCGCGTCGTGTCCCACTGAATCAGCCGACGGCACGATGCCATCGCTCGGCCCTGCCACGACGGAAATGCGCTGTCGTCGGGAACGGTCAAGCTCCACATATTGCCGGCGCGCGACATCGCCGCGACCGGCGCAATGCGCTTCCGGATACTGCTCGCGCCAGCGCTTGAGCGACTTCAGACGGTCGACGCGCAGCACCCAATGCACGAATTGCGGGCCGTGTTCTTCGAGGCGGCGCTGCATCGACGGGTCGTCTAGTGCGAAGAGCGGGCTCGGCGGCCGGATCGATGGCGATCACTTCCATATGCGCGCCGCCCCACAGATTCAGCAGGCGGTTGTGCGTGCGCATCGAGGATGCGCACGCCCGGCACCATGTCGACGCCGAACTTCGCGACAACGAAGCGCACGCCTTCTTCGAGCGTACGGGCGGTGATCACGAGATGGTCGAGCTTGAGTGTCATGGAAAGCGGGTTCGATCAGATGAAAGGGCCGACAGCATAACCTCAGCACCGCCAGCCGAAAGGCAAATGTAGCGGCTAACACCATTGACAATAACGGTACAATCGGCCCAAAATATTATTTGGTACAGTTTTCGACCGAGTGTTCGTTTGTCCGCAGAAGGTGTGCATGTCCGTTCCATTCGACCAGATTTCTGCGCCGCACGATGCCGCACAGCTGACGCTCGTCGATCAGCTCGTGCAATGGGGGACGTCGCCGTATCGACGAACGTGTGTTCAGGCCGGGCATGCGCATGCCGTCGATCTGCAAGTTCGCCGTCGACAAGGGCGTGTCGCGCTTTACTGTCATCGAGGCGTACGAGCGGCTGGTCGCGCACGGCGATCTAGATTCGCGGCGCGGCTCGGGTTTTTATGTGCGCGAGCGCGTGACGCCGGTACCGGCCATCGTTCCTGTCGATGCGAAGCATGAGCCGGTGGAGAACACCATCGACGTGGTCTGTCTGGCTGCTGCGCAACATGCTGCACACGGCGAGTCCGGAGAAAGGTCCGGGCCTGGGCTATCTGCCCGGACGATGGCTCGACGGCGAATTCATCACCAATGCGCTGCGCACGATGAGCCGCATGTCCGGCGCGCAAATGCTCGGCTTCGGCACGCCGCAGGTCTTTCTGCCGTTGCGCCCCCCAGCAATTGCAGACGCGGCTGGAAGAGATGGAGATCGGAACATCGGCGCAGCAGATTCTGTTGACGTCAGGCATTACGCAGGCCATCGATCTCATCGCGCGGCTGTACGTGAAACCGGGCGATGCTGTCATCGCCGGCGATCCGGCATGGTTCCAGATGTTCGGGCGCTTCGCCTCGCAGGGTGCGCGGCTCGTCGGCATGCCTTACACGCCCGACGGCCCCGATCTCGACGCGCTCGAAACGTTCGTCGTCGTCGTCACGTGGAAGCCGAAGATGCTCATCATCAATTCGGTCTTGCAGAATCTCCGACCGGCACGTCGCTGACGGCGGCGCAGGCGTATCGCATTTTGCAACTGGCGCAGCAATACGACTTCATCGTCGTGGAAGACGATGTGTACGGCGATCTGTGCCCGACGAACTTCGCGGCAACGCGGCTTGCATCGCTCGATCAGCTCAAGCGCGTGATCTTTCTCGGCAGCTTTTCGAAGACGCGCTCGCGACGAATCTGCGCTTGGGCTACGTCGCGGCATCCGCTGATGTGGCGAAGGCGCTCCGCCTACCAGAAGATGCTCGTCGGCATGACGAGTCCGGAACTGAACGAGCGCGTCGTCTACAAGATTCTGACGGAAGGACACTACCGGCGGCACTTGGACGCCTGCGTAGCCGGCTCGACGGCGTGCGCGACAGACCGCGCGGATGCTGGAAAAGACCGGCCTGAAGCTGTTCACGCAGCCATCGGCGGGCATGTTTTTATGGGCCGATGCCGACGTCGACTCCGATGGCCTCGCGGCGGCAGGACATGAAGCCGGCTTCTGCTGACGCCCGACAGCCTGTTTTCGTCGCATCAGTCGCCGACGACGTGGATGCGCTTCAATATCGCCAATTGCGGCGATCCGGCCTTACCGGTAATGATCGCGGCGCATTTAGTTAGCGCGTGCGTCGCGGTAGATTGCTGCGAAACGCGGGCGAGGCGATGAAGTCCGCGAGCACGTTGCCTTGAGCTTCCATGTTGTAAGTCGGATAGACTGCCCTAACGCACAACGTGTAGCCATAGATCAAACCAGGCGCGCGGAAAGTAAAGGCTGCAGTTCGGTGCCATCGCCGTGCACGACGACTGCAGCTCGAACGGCAGATAGCCGCGGGCGCGGACGGTCGAATAATCGATCGCATCGGCGAAAACGAGCCGTGCGAGGGCGATTTCGGCGGGCGTCAGTGGGCATTTGAAGGATATGACGTCGATTAGTGGAAAGCTCTTGAAATCCGCGCAGATGCCCTTATATTGTCGAAATCATCGACCTTTTGCATTAGTGAAAATTAAAGAGGACCCGACATGGCGCAAGAAACCATGAGTTTCCAGGCAAAGGTCAAACAACTTCTGCAATTGATGATCTACTCGCTGTACAGCAACAAGGAAATTTTCCTGCGCGAGCTGATCTCCAACGCGTCCGAGGCCGCCGGCAAGCTGCGCTTCTAGACTATCGAAAACAGCGCGCTGTACGAGAGTGATCCGGACCTGCGCATTCGCGTGACGTTCGACAAGGACGCGCGCACGGTGACCATCGATGACAACGGCATCGGCATAAGCCGTGAAGAGGCCATTTCGCACCTCGGCACCACCATCGCGCGTTCGGGCACCAAAGAATTCTTCTCGAAATTCTCCGGCGACCAGGCAGAAGGATGCGGCGCTGATTGGCCAGTTCGGCGTGGGCTTTTTACTCGGGCTTCATCGTTGCGGACAAGATCACGGGTCGAGACGCGCCGCGCGGGTTTGCCTGCCGATAAAGGCGTGCGCTGGACCAGCGCGGACGAAGACGATCTGCTGTCGTCGCGCCGCCTGAAGTCGATCATCCAGAAGTACTCGGACCACGTCGCGTTGCCCATCCTGATGAAGAAGGAAGAGTGGGATGCAGAGAAGAGCGAGATGATCGTCAAGGATGAAGAAGACGAGACAGTCAATCAGGCGAGCGCGCTGTGGACACGCCCGAAGAATGAATGACATCACAGACGAGCAGTACAAGCAGTTCTACCAGCACATCTCGCACGATCACGACGATACGCTCGCGTGGACGCACAACCGCATGGAAGGCCGCAGCGAGCTGAAGCTGTACGTGAAGGGCGTGGTGGATTCGGCGGACTTGCCGCTGAACGTGTCGCGCGAAATCCTGCAGGAAAGCCGCGATGTGAAGGCCATTCGCGAAGGCGTGACCAAGCGCGTGCTGTAGATGCTCGAAGAAATCGCAACGTCTTCCGCCGAAGTGATGGAAGACGCCGACAAGCAGAAGTATCAGACCTTCTGGAACGAGAAGGCATTGGCAAAGATTTCGGCAATCCAATCATGAGCGCATTGCGAAGCTGGTTCGGTTTGCATCGACGAACAACGACAACGACGAGCAGACCGTGTCGCTGGCGGAGTACGTCGCGCGCATGAAGCCCGAGCAGTCGAAGATCTATTACTACGTTACCGCCGATATCTGGCAGGCTGCGAAGAGCAGCCTGCATCTCGAAGTGTTCCGCAAGAAGGGCGTCGAAGTGCTCTTGCTGACAGATCGCGTCGATGAATGGATGCTGTCCTTCCTCAGCGACTTCGACGGCAAGCCGCTGGCGAGCGTCGCGCGTGGCGATCTCGATCTGGGCGCGCTGAACGACGAAGAAAAGCAGCAGCAAGAAAGGTCGGCGAAGAACTGAAGCCGCTCGTCGAGAAGATGAAGGAAGCGCTCGAAGACAAGGCGAAGGACGTGCGCCTGACCTTCCGTTTGACGGATTCGCCGACGTATCTCGTCGCCGATGAAGCGACATGAACGGCTATCTGAACGTATGCTGAAGCAGGCGGGCCAGAAAGCGCCGTAAGCCGAGCCGATTTTGGAAGTGAATCCGGAGCATCCGCTGGTCAAGGCGCTGAACGCGAATAACGCCATTTCGCGGACTAGTGTCATCTGCTGTTCGATCAGGCACTGCTGGCTGAAGGTGGCCAACTGGATGATCCGGCTAGCATTCGTTAAGCGGACGAATGCGTTGTTGCTGGTTCGCTAATCCGAAGTCGATATAAAAAACGCGCCGCCGAGGTGACCCGGCGGCGCGTTTTTTATTTCCGCTTGCGATCCTTGTTGGACTGCGAAAGCAGGGATGCGGCTAACGTTTTGATTTCTTTTGAATACTTCGGGCTGTGAGTACTTCGCTTGCATTATGCTCCATCTCAGCGCCCGTCTGCTTCGAAGTGTGCGATTGCGACATTGCCGACCCCGCCAAGCTTTCCTTGATTTCCTACGCCCTCGGGACCGCAGCGTTTCCGCCGCCAGATGGGCAACCTGTTTCGATGTCTGCTTCTTGTTCTCTGACATTCTGCCTGCTCTCAGTCATGCGCCGATATTCGCCATCGACGCGTACGCGGCCGAATGCTTTTCAGCAAGCGGCCAGGCGCAGTTGGTTTCAATCAGTGCAACCGTTCCATATGAAACGTCCTAACTCGACAACGCCCGCGCCAGCGCTTCGACCACCAACGTCCAGTCGCCCAGCGGCTACTGCCTGAACAGACGCACTACTGTAGGATACCATGGATTATCGGTTCTTTCCGTCATCCATCGCCAGCCGGCCTGCGCGGGCAGCATGACCCACACCGGCTTGCCGAGCGCGCCTCCCAGATGCGCAACCGATGTATTCACCGCAATCACCAGATCGAGCGATTCGATGGCGGCGGCAGTCGCATCGAAACTATCGAGCGATGGACCGAACACATGTATGCGCCAGTCATCGCGTTCGGCCTTGTGAGCGTCGAGGCCCTTT
The DNA here is from genome assembly GCA_001045575.1 of Candidatus Burkholderia pumila. Taxonomy (GTDB): domain Bacteria; phylum Pseudomonadota; class Gammaproteobacteria; order Burkholderiales; family Burkholderiaceae; genus Caballeronia; species Caballeronia pumila. The sequence goes on along the minus strand of LELG01000033.1, from coordinate 12,428 downwards.
TGCAGCGAGAACCATTCGATACCTTCGAGCGAAGCCAGCGGCAACAGCACATTGAAGGGTACGGAGCGGGAGCGGTCGGGGTGATGATCCGGATTGCCCGCCCACACGAGCCCGATCTTGCGATGCCCCGCTTCGTTGCCTCCCTGATGCGCTGAAGTCATGAGGCGGCAAGACCGGCATCGGCACGAAAAGATAGGGGACAGCGTTCGGAATCGACGTATCCTGCAAGTAAGCCGGCACGCTCATCACCGAACAAAAGAAGTCGTAGCCGCTTTCCGGCCTGGTGCTCAACGTCTGATCGATGCCATCTGCACGCGACAACAGCGACACGAGTTCCCGCTAGTCCAGATATCAACCGCCAAAGCACCGAGCGTGCGCAGAACATCGGCGTATTGGACGAACTGAAGCTAGGTCGCCCGCGCCTTGCTCGCGCGTCAGCAGGAAGCGCTTGCCGTCGAGCGGGTTGGCCCTTCCATTCGGGAATGTCGCCGAAGGGCGGAAAGCCGTCCTGCACGCCATTGGCCTTGCGCGCTTCGTAAAGCGCCCAGCCATCGCGCCATTCACCGCGGCGCAGCGCCGAGAAGCCCAGCATTTTCCGCGCGATGGGCAAGCCGGGTTTGAGTTCGAGCGTACGGCGGAAACAGACGTCGGCTTTGTCTTATCGGCTAAGGCACGTGAGCATGAAGCCGATGTTGTTGTGCAACGGAAACGAATGCGGCGCGAGTTCGAGCGCTTTCCGATACTCGCCGAGCGCCTCATCGAAGCGAAATAATAGCTGACCGATGGTCAATGCTAGCTTGAAGCGCGCATACAAGTCATCCGGCTTCAGCTGCGTTGCGCGCCGGAACACGGCTTCGGTTTCCTCATGTCGGCGCAGTTCGCTCAAAGCCTGGCCGATGCCGACCAGGGCCCGCGTATAAGTCAGTCCGGCGCGAGCGATTCGGCGTGCTCGTAGGCGGTGAGCGCATCGGCGTGGCGGCCTGCGTGTGCGCGAAGATCGGCGACAGCGAGTGCGGCTTCGAGCAAAGACGGTTGCAGTTCCAAAGCGCGTTCGAAGTGAGAAAGCGCATCGGCGTGTTTGTTTGCATCGCGCATGGCGTTGTCCAGATTGCAGCGCTTGCGTGCATCGTTCGGCGCGTAGTCCACGGCAAGTGCAAAGAAGCGCGCCGCGTCTTCGAAATCAGACAGCATCGGCGAGGCGATGGCGTGCTGGTTCAGACCGTTCACATGTTCAGGCGTGAGCGCGAGCAAGGCATCGAAGTATTCAATTGCACGCCTGACGTCCTTTCGCTCCAGACATTCCTGTCCGAGCAATAGAGAGCGAATTCGATTCTGATGAGCTGAATGCGTGCATGAAATGTCGACGGCTGAAGAGTGCAGCTTGGCTGCGCGGGCATGGCATTTTGGAGACGCATGCATCGGGCATCCATGAGACGCATCCGAATGAAACAGCGCTGGAAGGTGCGTTCTCTATAATCGCCTGCATGCTCAAAGCCCACGATCCCGCCGATGCGCGATGGCGCATCGCTCCGCCAGCATCGTTACCGGATGCCGAAAAAGACTGGCTCACGCGCGGCGGTTCGCTGACCGCCCATCTGCGAACGCTCGGACACGTCAAGGTCGAAGTGATGCGCGAAGCCGTCGATCACGCCTGGCGCGATGAATGGCGCGCCATGAACGCCACGCCGCGCACGCCGATGTGGGTCCGCGAAGTCGCGCTCAAGGTGGATGGCGTGCCGTTCGTCGTCGCGCATAGCATCGTGGAGCTCGCGCACAGCACGGGCGTATGGCAATCGATGCGGCGGCTGCGCACGCGTCCGCTCGCTGAACTACTTTACAGCGACAGCAGCGTGTCGCGTTCCGTATTGGTGAATTGCAGGGTGACGGCGCGGCATCCGTTGCATCGGCTGGCACGAGATACATCGAAGACGCTCGTAGCAAGACGTTCGGTCTTCGAGCGCCACGGCGCGCCGCTGATGGTCACCGAATGCATGCTCGATGCGTTGTGGGAACGGCTGACGTCATCGCACGCGGGTAAGCATCACCGGGATCACGTAAAGGCGTACGAGCATCTGTCGGCGTGTGCGAAACGTGTCGTGTGCGGCTAAGCCAGATGAAGCTCGCAGGCTTCGCGCCCATCGGCGATGAACATACGCATACGCTAATTCTCGGCAGCTTTCCGGGCGGCGCTTCACTGGCGGCTACGCAATATTACGCGCATCCGCGCAATCAATTCTGGCGTCTGGTTGGCGCGGCCATTGGCGAATCGCTGCATGAAATGCCGTATGATGCGCGCTTAAGTACGCTGCTCGAACATGGCATCGGCCTGTGGGACGTGTTCGCCGCATGCGAGCGCGAAGGCAGTCTCGACAGCGCGATCCGTCATGCATCGCCGAATGATTTCGATGCGTTCCACACGCGCTTTCCGACGCTGCGCAAGGTGTGCTTCAACGGTAAGACATCGGGCAGGTTCGAGTCCGTGATCGCTGCCGCGGGTTACGCCACGCTCGTGCTGCCGTCGTCCAGCGTGGCCAATGTTATCCTCTCTCTCGACCAAAAACTGCGCATCTGGCGCGACATTCTCACTCATTCATGACGAAACTGATCAAGCGCGCATCGGCTGAAGCGCGTGCTTTTGGGCGCAAGAAACAGCGCGACAACGACGACGACCTCGACAACGCGCCGCGCATCGAAACTCTGCGCAAGCCGCGTTTCGCGCCCGTCACATTCTCCGAAGAAAACGGCGTGCGCTATCTGCACTTCGGCACGGAATGGATTCAGGGCGCGATGCGTATCCGAAAGCCGGATCACCTCGAACTGGAATACGCGCAGCAGATGATGGCAAGTCTCCTGTTTCTGGAGACGCTGGAACGCATCGTGCAACTGGGGCTGGACGCGGCAGCGTTGACGAAGTTCTGCCATCGCTTCCTGAAGCGTGCGAAGGTCGAGGCAGTCGAACTAAATCCGGCAGTCGTGATCGCCGCCCGCGCGATGTTCGAATTGCCCTACGACGACGCGCAGCTGAAGGTCAGCGAGCAGGACGCCTGGGAATTCGTCAACGACCGCGCGAATCACGACACCATCGGCGTGCTTCAGATCGATATCTACAATGCCACCGGCGGCCCCGTGCTCGACAGTGTGTCATTCTATCACGCGTGCCGGGCATGTCTGACGACGGAAGCGGGCGTGGTCACGATCAACCTGTTCGGCGATCATCCGAACTTCGTGCGCAACATGAAGCATTTGAACGAAGCCTTCGACCGCCGCGTGATCGCGCTGCCGGAAGTGCACGACGGCAACCGTATCGCGCTGGCGTTCGCCGGTCCCGCGCTCGATATCCCGTTCGATGCGCTCATGCAACGCGCGAAGCTCATCGAGACCGAACTGAAGCTGCCCGCGCGTTCGTGGGTGAACTTCGTCGGCGTGACCATTCTGGGCTTCATCGCCGCGCACTGGCGCAAGGGCGATCTGGCTCAGCTCGATGAATGGGGCCTCGGCGGGCGTCGTTTCGGCACCATCGTCACGTAGTTTCTGCTCGTCGGCGATTTTTATACGGCGTACACCTTCTTCGCGCTGCCTTATACGATTCTCATCTATCCGTTCGCGTTCGTCGTGTTTCCGAAGCTGTGGAGCATCGCCAAGCGCCACGGCTATGTGACCGCCGCCGACTTCGTGCACGCGCGCTACAACAGCCGCATGCTGGCGCTGGCCATCGCGACGGGCAATCGTGGCGACGATGCCCCTATATCGCGCTGCAGATCGTCGGCATCGAAGTCGTGATCGGCGCGTTGGGCTTCTCGACGCAAGACCTCGTCGGCTATCTGCCGCTGATCATTGCGTTTTCGATTCTCGCTGCGTACACTTACTGGGCTGCAGCCGTCCGCGATGATCGTGATCCTGGCGCAACTCAGCGGCTTCGGCCATATCTTCGGCATGGTGCCGTCCGGCAAGCTTCTGCTGAAAGCGCCCGATGCCGCAAGCCTCAACAGTTACAGCGCGTACGCGACGCTCGCGCTGTAACTGTACAAGCACTCGGTCACGGCCATTCTGTCGTCGAACTTGGGCAATACGGATCAGCAGCAACATGTCGCTGCTGCCCCCTATTCGCTCGTGCTCGGCCTGCTCGCGCTGCTCGGCTATATGGCGCTGGTGTTAGGCACGAAGGACATGCCGGAGTACACGTCGTACTTCAAGGCCTACGGCTCGAACTTCGTGGTTCCTGCACTACTTCCCGTCGTGGTTCGTGGGTGTGGTGTTCGCGGCGATCGGCATAGGCGCGCTGGTGCTGGTGACGATCTGTCGATCGCGGCGGCGAATCTGTACACGCGCAACGTGCACCGCAAGTTCATCAACAAGTCGACGACGCCGAAGCAGGAGACACACGTCGCCAAGCTTGGTGTCGCTGATCGTGAAGGTCGGCGCGGTCGTGTTCATTCTGGCACTGCCGCTGACGTACGTCATTCAGCTTCAGTTGCTCGGGCAGCATCTGGTCATTCAGACGCTGCCGGCGCTGGTGCTCGGGCTTTACACGCGCGTGCTGGATCATCGAGGCTTGCTGATCGGCATTGCGATTGCGCTGGCGTTCTCCTTCGTGCTACCGCAATACGCGACGTTCTCATGACGCTATCGCCTCGCGGACAAGCTGCACGAATGCGCGCGAATCTACGGCGCGTTGCTCGACGGCAAGACGCTCGCGCCCGAAGAAACCACCCACCGTTTTCTAACGATGGGCCAACGGCTCGTGCAGGCGCGCACGTTGATGGAATCGGTCGCCAAGGAAACGCATGTGCCGATCGGACGGCTGGAGGAAATTCAGCGCCTGCATCGCACGATTCTGGCGGCGCTGGAAATGCTGATCAGTTCGATGCCCGAGGTTCCGAACAGTTACGCGCTCGCCTGCATGTCGCGCGAGACGGAAGTGCGTCAGCAGTTGCTGCTGATGGCGCGTGCTTTGCGATTCGGGCGGGTGACGCTGCTGTATCGCCGCAATAATGTGCCCGTGACCGCCGCGGAAATCTGTCCGTCAGTGGAAGAGGGCGATAAGTCGACGCAGGGCATGCACTGGCTTGCGATGCGTTTCGCGGAGCAGATCGAGCGCTTGCGCCTGCGTTTGTCGGAGATCGAGCGGCAGTGGAATATTGAAGGGGCATGGCCGCTCGGAGGTGCCTGAGGTGCTTTACGCGCCTGCTGCAAGCTTCGGCTTCGACCGCGTTGACCACATTGATGAGCCAGGGTACGCCGAACCGGTCCTTCAGCATGCCGAAGCCTGCCGTGAAGAAGGTCGATTGCCACAGCGTCAGCACTTCGCCGCCATCGGCCAGCATGTTGAACATGCGCTCGCCCGATGCGGCATCGTCCGCGGCAATAAACAGCGTGAAGCCGGAGCACGCTTTCTTCGGCTGTCCGACACCATGATCGCATTCGAACCGACGCTGAACAGCGCGTGCATGACCTTGTCTTGCCATTCGGGCGCGACGTTGGTGGCATCGGGGGTACCGCGGAAGCGGATCAGCGTGTGGATCTCGGCGCCGAACGCGGCCTGATAGAGCGCGAGGGTATCGGCGCAATCGCCGTTGAAGAACAAATAAGTATCGAGTTGCATGATGACTTCCCTGCTTAAGCGGCACGCCCGCGAGAGTTCGGAAGTCTATTGTAAGCCTTTGCCCGATTCGCTCGGAAAAAGTCCAATTTAGATCATAACGTAGCGGAATACGGTGTTTCGCTCGCGCTTCCACGGTGATCGCATCGGCGAAAAAACGCGCGAACCCGTCGCACGTTTTCCATTCATTGCGATGCTTGCTTATTGCAACGCCGTGATCAGCTTTTCGAGCTTGATGGCGTCGGCCGCGAAAGCGCGGATGCCTTCCGCGAGCTTTTCGGTAGCCATGGCGTCGTCGTTGACCATGAAGCGGAACGTCGGCTCATCGATGGCGATCTTCTCGATGTTCTCGTTCTTGCCCTGTTCCGGCGACAGCTTGCGCTCGACCTTGTCGTTGCTGTCGGCAAGCTTCTTGAGCAGATCCGGGCTGATTGTCAGCAAGTCGCAGCCCGCCAGTTCCGTGATCTGGCTGACGGTGCGGAAGCTCGCGCCCATGACTTCGGTCTTGTAGCCGAACTTCTTGTAGTAAGAGTAGATGCGGCTCACCGACTGCACGCCCGGATCGTTCGCGCCGCCGTTCTTGACTTCGTCCCACTCGGCGCCGGCCGACTTCTTGTACCAGTCGTAAATGCGGCCCACGAACGGCGAAATGAGTTGCGCGCCTGCTTCGGCGGCGGCGACGGCCTGCGCGAGCGAGAACAGCAGCGTCATATTGCAGTGGATGCCTTCCTTCTGCAGCACTTCCGCCGCCCGCACGCCTTCCCAGGTCGATGCAAGCTTGACGAGCACGCGCTTGCGGTCGATGCCCGCGGCCTCGTACAGCTTGATGATTTCACGGCCCTTGTCGATGGAGCCCTTCGTGTCGAAGGAGAGGCGCGTGTCGACTTCGGTCGAAACACGGCCCGGGACGATCTTCAGGATTTCGGTGCCGAAAGCGATCAACAGATGGTCGATGATCTGGCCCATCGGCTTGCCCTTGTGCTCCTTGACAGTCTTTTCGAGCAGCGGCTTGTAATCGTCCTTCTGGACGGCTTTCAGGATGAGCGACGGATTGGTCGTCGCGTCCTGCGGCTTGAATTCGACGAACTGCTGGAAGTCGCCCGTATCGGCGACGACGGTGGTGTATTGCTTGAGCTGGTCGAGAGCGGAGGTCATGTCGTGTGGTCGGCGCGTGCGCCTTGTCTGGTGCGGTAACCCGCAGATTGCTCATGAACGCGACGCCGTGCGGCGCGCTTCTTTTGATCTCACTTCATCATTTTAGTCCTGCGGCGGGCATTCGCGCTCGCAGCGGGCACATCTGACCGCTTCGGACCGCCTTGGACCGCGCGCCTCAGCCCGCGTTGTACGCCAGTTCGTGCCAGCGGCGCACCGTGCCGGAGCCGAGCTGGCCGCGAGCGAAACGCATTGCGCGGATTTCCTGCACGGCGCGGGCGTCTTTCGGCGTCGCCGCAGCTCAGTTTCAGGACGACATCCTGAACGCCGCCGGCATCATCGAGCAGCACGCGTACGATCGTTTTGCGTTGATGCGCTGTATCAGCAGAGCCGTTGCGCGCAAGCAGTTTGTCCAGCAAAGCCATGATTCGACGATGGAAAGGGCAGACAAATCCATCATTTTTATTTGACCGTCACGCGCGGCGCGCGTTCAGCACCAAATGCCCGCGATCAATCCCCAGAACGCGGAGCCGATCGACAACAACGTGAGACCCGACGCCATCACCATGAACGTGACGAGCGCGGGTTCACGCTGACGGGCATCGCTCATGGCATTGGTGAAGCCGCGCATGATCGAGCCGAACAGCGCCAGCGCCGCCACCGACACGACCAGCGCCTGCGGAAACGAGGCGAATAGCGCCGCGATGGTTGCGCCGAACGTGCCCGCGATCAGATAGAACACGCCGCACCAGACGGCCGCCGTGTAGCGCTTATGCGAGTCTTCGTGCGCCTCGCGTCCGGTGCAGATCGCCGCGAGATTGACGCCGTGCGAGCCGAACGGCGCAAGCAAGAGCGACACGATGCCCGTCGCGGAAATGAGCGGCGCGGACGGCGTGGTGTAGCCATCGGCGCGCAGCCCGGCGATGCCCGGCACGTTCTGCGATGCCATCGCAACGATGAACAGCGGCACGAAGCGCTTGGCGATGAGGTACGTGAAGAATATCACCAGCACGATCGCCGTCTGATGCTGCGCGGCATGGAAAATCTCGATGCCGATCTCGAACAGAATCCCCGCCAGCCGCGCCGATGCGATGCCGGACGGAATGCGCTTCATCAAGGTATCGAAGATGCCGATGAGGCCGACGGCGGTCAGCAGCGCCGCGCTCGGCGTCGACCACGCGACGAGACGATGGGCGCGCGATAGCGCACGACAAGCCGATCGTACACAGCGCCATGCCGATGGACAGCGGTCCAGATCCACGACGAGATTTGCGCATCATCGATCAAGTGTGCGGCCTGGCCGGCTTGGAACATCAGCACGAGCGAGGAGGTGTAGCCGGTCATCATCGCCACGAAGCCGGCGACAATGGTCGAAACCGAGGCATCAAGGAAGAAGCGCGGCGCGGCGGGCACCGTGAAGTGGCTTTCATTGCTGGACTTGCATTTGGTGATTATTTGGAGCGCGCGCATGGCGGCTTCGAGCCCCGCCATGGTCAGCCCGTACATGCGGTTGCCGAGAATATTGCGGATCGCGCCGATCGACTGCCGATACTCCCACAGCCGCTCTGGCTCCGGATTGAGCCACGCGTGATGCGAAAATTGACCCGCGAGCCGGCGCAGCCACACCGCGCCCGCTTCGGCAGTTTGTACTCGACGGAGCCGCCCGGTTGCAAGACTTCGTAGGGGCTCGTGATGGCATCGCCGACGAAGATCAGCTTGGAGTCGGGCTTGAACTGGTGCAGCACGTCGAAGGTCGGCGTGCGTTCGGTGTGACGGCGGCGGTTGTCCTTCCACAGAGGTTTGTAGACACAGTTGTGGAAGTAATAGAACTCCAGATGCTTGAACTCCGCCTTCGCCGCCGAGAACAGTTCTTCGACGCGCTTGATGCGATCGTCCATCGAGCCACCGACGTCGAGCAGTATCAGCACTTTGACGTTGTTGTGACGCTCGGGGACCATCTTCAGATCGAGCTAGCCCGCGTTGGCGGCGGCGCTGCGGATGGTGTCGGGAAGTCTAGTTCTTCCGCCTCTTCCGCCGCGCCTTCGCGCGCGAAGCAGCGCAGACGCCGCAGCGCGATCTTGATATTACGCGTGCCGATTTCGACCTGATCGTCGTAGTCGCGGTAGCCGCGCTCGTCCCACACTTTCACGGCGGTCCGGGTCCCCGTCGATTCACCGCCGACGCGAAAGCCTTCCGGGTTGTATCCGCCGTGCCCGAACGGCGATGTACGCCGGTGCCGATCCACTTGTTGCCGCCTTCGTGCCGCTCCTTCTGCTCGTCCATCAACTCTTTGTGAAGCGCTCCATCAGCTTGTCGATGCCACCCATCGCTTCGATGCGTTTTTTTCTCTTCCGCCGTGAACTCGCGTTCGAGCCCCTTCTTGAGCCAGTCGAGTGGGATATCGAAGGCATCTTCCGAAATCTGCGCAATGCCGTGAAAATACGCGCCGAACGCGCGGTCGAACTTGTCGAAGTACTTCTCGTCCTTGACCAGCGTCATGCGCGCGAGAAAATAAAATTCATCGGCGATGGCTGGATGACCTTCGCCTTCAGCGCTTCGAGCAGCGTCAGATATTCTTTGATGGAGACGGGCAGTTTCGCGTCGCGCAGCGAGTAGAAAAAGTTGATCAGCATGTGACGCGCGCTCCCTTTCTTTGGCTTAGCGGTCGAACCGGAACCTGAGATTGGTGCGCACCGCCAGCCATTCCGACTGGATGATCGAAAACACGACCGTATCGCGCAACGCGCCATCTTTCCCGATCTGATATCTGATGGTTGCGCAGAATGCCGTCCTGTTTCGCGCCGAGCCGCGCAATCGCCGTGTGCGATGCGTCGTTCATGAAATGTGTCCTGAACTCGACGGCGATGGCGTTCAGACGCTCGAACACGTGCGTCAGCAAAAGCAGCTTCGCTTCCGTATTGAGCGATGTCTTTTGCATGCGCTTCGCATACCACGTATGGCCAATCTCCGGCCGCCGGTTTGTTTCATCGACCTTGAAGAAAGGAGCGCGTGGAACCGACAATATCGCCGGTCTTCGCATCGATCACGGCAAACGGATGCGCGCCGTGGCGGTCGCGCATGTCCAGCGCCGTTTCGATGTAAGCGCGCGTCTTGTTGTAAGCGCGCGTCTTGTCGGGCGAGTTCATGAGAAAGTATATCAGAGCTTCCACAGTTCGCCATCGCTGGCGGCAAGCGTCAGCGGCACGCGCTTCACATGCTCGCCTTCCAGCGTAACGGGTTCGATCCAGCGTCCCATGTTCTTAGTGATGGTTGCGGTTCATGTACAAAAGACGCTCGAACAACGCGACAGCATGGGCGGCACGATCTGCTTCTGCTCTTCGGAGCGCAGCGCATCGGGCTTGAATATCTTCGGCGAGCAGCAGCTTAAGCCAGTCGAGGCAACCCGGACGTTGACGGCTTCTTCAGGCCAGGCACGGCGCGCAATTCGAAGAAATTTTGCATCGCCGCACGTAGTCAGCAAGTCCTGGCGGATATTCGGGAAATGCACTTCGACGATATCCTTGTCGATGCATCCGGGAACTTGATGTAATGGAAGCAGCAGCGGCGCAGGAACGCGTCGGGCAACTCCTTCTCGTTGTTCGACGTGGTGATGACGAGCGGCCGATGCTTCGCTTTCACCAGTTCACGCGTCTCGTAGACATAAAACTCCATGCGATCAAGTTCGCGCAGCAGATCGTCCGGAAACTCGGTATCCGCCTTGTCGATTTCATCGGTGAGGAGCACCGCCTGCTGGTCCGCTTCGAACGCCTGCCATAACACGCCCTTGACGATGTAGTTGCAGATTTCCTTCACGCGCTCGTCGCCAAGTTGCGAGTCGCGCAGGCGTGAAACGGTGTCGTATTCGTAAAGGCCTTGCTGCGCCTCCGTCGTGGATTTGATGTGCCACTGAAGCGGCATACCGAGCGCGCCCGCGACTTCTTCCGCGAGCATGGTCTTGCCGGTGCCGGGTTCGCCCTTGATGAGCAGCGGGCGTTCGAGCGTCATCGCGGCGTTCACCGCGAGTTTGATATCGTCGGTTGCGACGTACTGCGATGAGCCTTCGAAAGCATGACGAAAATCCGGTCGGGAAAAAATTCCCGTATAAGTCAGAAGACCTTTCGGCATTGAGCCCTGCCGGGTATCGTTTGTGCCGCATCGATGCCGCCAGGAATCGGTCGAAACCCAATTTGCACAGAGACGAATTGTCGCAGGTAAATTACCTGCCTTGACTCCCATTGCCAGCAAGGCTTCTGGCCGTTCTCGATTGTGGACGGTCAGAAGGTCGCACGGTACAATTAACATGATTTTTTTGCGCCTATAGCCGCAGAACAGTCCCCGAGAAGGTTGTATGCGCTCGGCGCGAGCCCCGGCCACAAGAGCGCCTGATTTCCCTCATGCCAGGTTAGATCTATGAACAAATTCGTCGGCAAATGCGTCGTGATTGCAGCGCTGTCGGGTCTCGCCGGCTTCGCGACCCAGGCGTCCGCCGACGTCGTGGGAAACGCCAAAGCCGCTGAGGACAAGGTGGCCATGTGCATTGGCTGTCACGGCATTCCCGGCTATCGCACCGCGTATCCCGAGGTCTACGAAGTGCCCATGCTCGGCGGCCAGAACGCGCAGTACATCGCCAGCGCCTTGCACGCGTACAAGAAAGGCGACCGTCATTTCGACACCATGCGCGCCATCGCGGTCACGCTGAGCGATCAGGATATCGCCGACATCGCCGCGTATTACGCCGCGCAGACCCCTCAATCGAAGAACAATCCCGACAAGTGATCCCGGCATCTTCTGACGCGGGAGAGGAGAATTCATGATGCCCTTCAAGGCTATCTTCAAGCCGATGAGCACGGCAGCCGTGCTCATCGGCTTGACGGCGTTCAACGTGACGCACGCAGCGGAGGTCGCAAACGGCAAGGCGCTGTCCGACAGCCATAACTGCGCGGCCTGCCACGGCCCCGGCCTGAACAAGCCGGTGAGCGGCGATTATCCGAAGCTCGCGGGCCAGCATGCGAGCTACATCTACTGGGCGCTGCGCCAGTATCAGCTTGGCAACGGCAATCCGAATTTCGGCCGCAATAACGCCATCATGGCGGCGCAGGTGCAGAGCCTGTCGCAGAGCGATCTGAAGGATCTGGCGGCGTATATCAAATCGCTCGATGGGGCGCTGGTTCTCAAGAAGTAAGGCTTCTTTTACGCATCAAACGAAACACCCGCATGATGAACTGCACCCCAAAAGTTGGGCATTAATCCAACCTTTGAGGTGTTTTTCATGGCGAAGTACACAGAGCAGTTCAAGCTGGCAGTTGTAGAGGAGTATGAATCGGGGGAGTTGGATCTCGGAGCGTGGCGCAGCGCCACGGAATCGACGAGGCGACGGTACGCCAGTGGGTTGCTGCGTATCGGGCGAATGGAGTGGCCGGTATCAAGCGCAAACACGAGCGCTATAGCGTGTCGTTCAAGCTATTGGTGCTGCAGCAAATGCAAAGTCAAGGTATGTCTGAGCGCGGAGCGGCTGCGCGGTTCAACGGTATGCGTTCCAGGAACGACACTCCTCAGAATCAGTTGGTAGAACTTGTGGGGTGGAGTAGTGCGGATTAGCGGAGGTCGAGCGGCATCTTCCAGGGAAGCAGCGCTTCGTAATCGTCAACGGTCCTTGCCAACGGCAGGTGCCGGAACA
>LELG01000329.1 GCA_001045575.1 Candidatus Burkholderia pumila | reverse complement strand
AATCGTAGAGATGGCGCGCATGATGAACTTGATCTTCATCGACTCGCCGCGAGTCAGAACCTCTGGATGGTATCGACTTCGTGACCGACCTCGGCATCGACAGGCCGTGCGAGGTGAGGAGAGAGGGACTCCAACGCATACTATTTTCGTCGAGCCTACATCCACGCCTGTCGCACGCGTCTGAAACGAATTGTGCAGACGCTCCTTACCAGACCTAATCCGTAATTTCGCAACAGCTTCTAAGGCGATGCGTTCACATGCATCGAGGCAGGCGGTCATCCTGTCCATCGGCAGATAGCCTTTCGCCAGATTTTCCAAAATGCGCTCGCGTCCTTGCGTTTCCATGAAGCGCGTATAAAATGCACGCATGCGGTCGACCTTGTTTTCGACGTAGCAATCGTACAGAAGCAAAAACAGTCCGGACGACGCAAAGCTTCGCGGGTCCAGCATACGGATGATTTCCAGCATGTCCGCTTCGGGTATGTGACGCCAGATATTGAATGCTCCGTGGAACCCGAACGGCGGCGTCTCGACCGGCGGATACTCACTCGCAAAATGGTCCGCAAGTTCGCCTGGCGCAAACCGGATGCCATATTCGGCTTCCAGCTTCGGACGAAACTCCCGGCAGATTGCGATGTCTTCGTTCATCTTCGCAGCTGCGGCGAATTCGGGCTTCGACATTGATTTGCATCAATCGTTTCGAGCAAAGCGAAAAAAAACGCCATTGCCGACGTTATGCGGTTCCTCATTCCAAGGCCAGCGCGGACCAATGTAATCGTATTCGAAAAATTCCGGCCGCCACGCCGCCGGATCGGAGACGAAGCCATCCCATTGCATGATCAGCATATGCGACGTTCTCACGTAACGATGCAGTTCCGTGAGAACGAACCGCGAATAGGCTTCGCGTGATCCAATATGATCGATTATCTCGATGCGCACATCCGGTGCAACGGAAAGAGTAGCATCGGTCAAAAGAACCGCATCGGCAAAATCACATAATGTGGCTGACCGTGCTAATGCATACGCGGCAACTGCGGGATTCAGGCAATCGACCGCGCAAGCGGTGACGCTGCGCAAATCCAGGCGTGACGATGTTTTCGTGCGCAACTCCGGGTCTGCGTTTTGACTTTTAAATTTAGTCGGACCCGGCGATTCGGAGAATGCAAGGCGCTAGGCTCGGGCCAAGCCTCAAAGAAAAACTTTACGCGATTAGCCCAAGCTGGCGATAACGTTATTTCGATTTACTGCCGCGCAAGACGTACGTTATCCGGCATCGGCAAATTGAAACTGGTGCGGAACGGATTGATATCCAGGCCGCCGCGCCGCGTATAACGCGCATAAATGGCGAGCCGTTCCGGTTTGCACTCACGCATGATGTCCATAAACATGCGCTCGACGCACTGCTCATGAAACTCCGCATGTTCACGATAAGAAACGATATACCGCAACAATCCCGCGTGATCGATTTGCGCTCCGTAATAACGAATCTGCACGCTGCCCCAATCCGGCTGTCCGGTCACCGGGCAATTCGATTTCAGCAGATTCGAAAATAGCGTTTCATCGGTCGGGCCTTCTTCGTGATTCGCTTTGAGCAAGGACGGATCCGGCGCGTAGATGTCGCAATCCAGATCGAGACGGTCCAACGACAAACCGTCGAATTCTTCCATCGACAATCTGTCGAAGTCCGCGGGTGCGGTGAGCTGCACGGAAACCGTCGCGCCGCAGATGGCCGATACATCGCGCTTGATGGCGGCGCGCACGTCGTCGATGGAATCGAAACGCGTCTGCGCGAACGAGCCGAGGTACAGCTTGAACGACTTCGATTCGACGATATTCGGCGAATCCGCCGGCACGAAGAACGTCGCCACCGCGAGTTGCGGCTTGCCGCGTGCGTTTAGCCACGAGGGTTCGTAGGCGTTCCAGATGTCCGTGCCGAAAAACGGCAGCCGCACTGGCACGCCGATGCTGTCGCGCCCGCTCTTGCGGTGGATCGGGAACAGCAGCGAGGCGTCGTACTGTTCGGAATAGTGAGTCGGCTTGCCGAGCGTTGATTGTTTGGGTGTCATGATGCGTTCGCTATGCCGCTGAGAACTTGCCCCGTCGCTGTCACAACGCGAGCGGATTCGCAGTGGCGAATTTGATCGTCGAAGAAAAAAGTCAGGCTCGAATTCGCGCAGGAATTCGCCCCTTGTCCAGACCGCCCAGGAACATCGCTGTCTATATCGATGTCCCACGCCATCAGCGTCCGGATCGCGCGTTCGTGCGCGGGAGCGGAGCGCGCGGTGACGAGCGCGGTGCGGATGTGCATCGACGACGTATTTTCCTTGTCGTCAGCGGTGCGCTGGAGTTTGTTCAGTGCCGCCAGCAGCGGCTTCAGCGGGCCGCCCGGAAGCGGTGAATCCTTCTGAGCGGTTCGTGGCCGACAAACGCCGACAAGCCGTCGCTCTGGAACACGCGTTCGGCTTCGTCGGAAAACAATACGGCGTCGCCATCGAACGCGATGCGGATTTCGTCCGCGTAACGGCTCGCGGCGCGCCGCGCTTCCGGCAGCACGCGCGCGGCGGGAAAGCCAGCGGCGAGGGCGGCGCGCACATCGTCCGGATTCGCCGATAAAAACGGCGACGCGCGCAACGGCTTCAGATACGCGAATGGCGAACGCCCTCGCGTGAACACGCCGTGCTCGATCGTCAGCCCGTGCCGCGGCACGAGTGGAACGCGCGCAGACCGCTGATTGGATCGCTGCACGACAGGATCACGACTTCGACGCGTTGTTCATCGGCATTGAGCGCGAGCAGCTTGCGGATCAGGCCGAACGCGACACCCGGTTTCGCGGGCGTTTCCAGCCGCGAGCGCTGCAACGCTTCGTACGATGCGAGATCGCCCGCTTCGAATACGCGGTTTTCTAAACAGCGCGCGCGATGAAATTGCAACGACGAGTTTGTCTTCGAGCGTGAACTTCGGCATCTTTCTTTAGGCTCTAGTGGTGAGTTAAAAATTAATTGAATGATTAGCTGCTTACTGTGCGATGGACGGCACGTACTTCAAGAGGTGGCGAAGAGCGGAAGACCCAAGGCGGAACTCGTGTTGAGTGACTCGGAGCGCGAACAACTCAAGGCATTGACAATGCGTCGCAAGACAGCGCAGGCGTTGGCGTTGCGAGCGCGGATTGTGCTGGCGTGCGCGAAGGGCGTCGACAATAAGGATGTTTTGGCAAAACTGCGAATCACTCAACAAACCGTTTCGAAGTGGCCGGCAGACTTTGTTGCTTATCGTTTGGATGGTCTGCTCGATGCGCCGCGCCCCGGCGCGCCGAGCACGATCGAGGATTCGCATGTTGACGCGGT
>LELG01000328.1 GCA_001045575.1 Candidatus Burkholderia pumila | reverse complement strand
CAGATGTCGGGCACCGCCCTCAGCCGGTACGACAGGGGTGCGTCACCCAGATTCGCCGCTGCGAATTCCTCGCTTGCTCAGTTGCCGTGTCGCCCCCGATCGCCAATTTGCTGCCGCTGCATCAACAGATCAGCGCAGGATTGCGATCGAATTTTGATGCTTAAGCGAGCGAACCAGGATAGTCCTTCGCTTCGAGATGCATCTGCACGCCGCGGACTTTGATCGTCTTGTAGTGCTTCGCCAGCGTTGGGTTAGCATCGATCAGTGCGTTGATGCGTGTCGTAAAGAACAGTTCCTGCCCGAGCGCAAGATTGCCGGACAACTCGTTGCTCCGGTCGATGATTTCATTCGCCGATTCCGACAGTTCGCGCCGCCGCTGCGGATTGATCTGAGCGACCCAGATTTCATCGGGACGGCGGTCGAGATCGAAATCAGTGAACTCGCGCACCGGCGGATTGCTGCTGAACAGGCCGTCCCAGCACATGCGCCCGCTCGCCTCGATCGCGCGATACAGCGGCGGCACGACAGCGGACGCCACCAGTTGATCCTGGTTCAGATGCTCGCCCGGAAAGTCGTCTCGATGCCCCGCGCCGGCGCAGATGCAAATCGAGATCCGTGCCGTAAAACGCGCCCCATTGCCGCTTGACGACGACGATATCCTACGCTGCGCATCGAATTCGGGACAGGTTCCAGCCAGCCTTCGGGCGCGGCGGCGGGCATGGAAGCGGAAGAGTCGGTGACGGGTTGCAAACCGCCAGGACCGGCGGGCCGCGTCACGCGGACAAGAATGACCGGCGCGCCGGCCGCGCGAAAGCGTTCGGCGAACGAACAGACGAAAATTGTCGAGCACCTCAACCGCGCTGTGCCCTTTCACCGGCAGCGCCGCAATGCCCTTTTGCAGATCGATTAGAACGAGCGAGGTTTTTGCCGCATCGAGCTTCAGTTCAGGTGCGTTCAAGTTCATGAAGGTTGCGAGTCGGTTTGTCTGAAGACCAGCGCCGCGCCGTTCAGGCAGTAGCGCGGGCCAGTGGGTTTGGGGCCGTCGTCGAAACACATGGCCCAGATGGCCGCCGCAGCGCCGACAATGCACTTCGATTCGCGGCATCATCGGTGTGTCAGTATCCATGTGCGTGGCGACCGCACCGTCGAGCAGCTTGAAGAAGCTCGGCCAGCCCGTGCCGCTGTCGAATTTCGCCGCCGATGAAAACAGCGGCAATCCGCAGCCCGCGCATTCGAACAGACCCCTTGCCGGCGTTCGTTGAGCAGCGGGCTCGCGCCGGGCGGCTCGGTCGCGCCGCGTCAATTGTTCGGACGACAGACGCCGCCAGCCTGCATCGCTATGGTGAATTTCGTGCGGCGCGGGCGCAGACGGCATGGCATCGCCGGAAAAACTGGCGGCGAAAGCGCCGAGGAAGCTACGGTTCGTGCGTTTCATGGTTTTCATCCGAAGAACGCCTTGTACGTTGTCCGGCGCTCACCCGCACCGGAAGCTACGCCTTGAGCCGGTATCCCGTCTTGAAAATCCACGCGACGATTCCGACGAATACCGCCAGAAACACAATCGTCATGCCAAAACTAATGCCGACCTGCACATCCGCGAGCCCGTAAAAACTCCAGCGGAAGCCGCTGATCAGATAGACGACCGGATTGAACAGCGCCACGGTCTTCCAGAACGGCGGCAGGATATTGATTGAATAAAAGCTGCCGCCGAGAAACGTCAGCGGCGTGACGATCAGCAGCGGAATGATCTGCAGCTTCTCGAACCCGTCCGCCCAGATGCCGATGACGAACCCGAGCAGGCTGAATGTCACCGAGGTCAACAGCAGAAACACGATCATCCACACTGGATGATCGATTCTGAGCGGCACGAACAGACCGGCCGTCGCAAGGATGATCAACCCCAGTATGACGGATTTCGTCGCCGCCGCCCCCACGTAACTGAGCACGAGTTCGAAGGACGAAACGGGCGCGGACAGCAGCTCGTATATGGTGCCGGTGAACTTCGGAAAATAGATGCCGAAGGACGCGTTCGCAATGCTCTGCGTCAGCAGCGACAGCATGACGAGGCCGGGCACGATGAACGCGCCGTAACTGATGCCGTCCACTTCCGGAATGCGCGAGCCGATGGCCGCGCCGAACACGACGAAGTAAAGCGAAGTCGAGATCACGGGCGACACGATGCTCTGCATCAGCGTGCGCCCGGCGCGGGCCATTTCGAAGCGATAGATTGCGCAGACTGCGTATAGATTCATTTTCCTTCCCTGACCAGGCTCACGAAGATATCTTCCAGCGAGCTTTGCGTCGTCTGCAAGTCCTTGAAGCGCACGCCGGCTTCATCCACATGCCGCAAGAGCGCGATGATGCGCCCCGGCTCGTCGTGCGCGTCGTACGTGTAAGTGAGTTCGTTGCCGTCCGCCGAGAGCGCGAGGCCGTAGGATACGAGCGCGGCGGGCACGGCATCGAGCGTGTGTTCGAGTTGCAGCGTGAGCTTTTTCTGCCCGAGCTTGCGCATCAGCTCGTTCTTCTCCTCCACCAGCCTGATCTCGCCACGATTGATCACGCCGATGCGGTCCGCCATCTCCTCCGCTTCCTCGATGTAATGCGTCGTGAGAATGATGGTCACGCCACTCGACTGAAGCTCGCGCACGAGATTCCACATGTCGCGCCGCAATTCGACGTCCACCCCCGCCGTGGGTTCGTCGAGAAAGATGATGTCCGGCTCGTGCGCGAACGCCTTGGCGATCAGCACGCGCCGCTTCATGCCGCCCGAAAGCATCATGATCTTGCTGTCCTTCTTGCTCCACAGCGACAGCGACTTCAGTACCTTTTCGATGTGCGCGTCATTGCGCTGCTGGCCAAAGAGACCGCGGCTAAACGACACCGTGGCCCACACAGACTCGAACGCGTCGGTCGTCAGTTCCTGCGGCACAAGGCCGATCCGCTTACGCGCCGCGCGATAGTCGGTGACGATATCGTGACCGTCGACGGTCACGCTGCCGGTGCTCGGATTCACGATACCGCAAATGGTGCTGATGAGCGTGGTCTTGCCCGCTCCGTTCGGCCCGAGCAACGCGAAAATTTCGCCGCGCCGGATTTCCAGATTGATGCCGGAAAGCGCGCGGAAGCCCGACCCGTAGGTCTTGGACAGATTGGATACTTCGATGATCGTTAGCATAACGCGGACGATATCAGATACGACGCGTTTCGGCTGAAATCAGAAGGACTAGTCCATTGAACCAATGGAATTGCACTGATCCTAAAGGTGCATGAGCAAAATGAATCCGAGTGAAGCCGAGCGCGAAGAACTGCTGTCGATGCAGCGCAGCCGAACGATGGCCGTTGGCCAGGTGG
>LELG01000327.1 GCA_001045575.1 Candidatus Burkholderia pumila | reverse complement strand
CGGACATCGCGCTCGGCACGGCGCTGCGAATAGCTAGTATAATGAATTATAAATTAGTTTAATTACCAATCTTTGCTGCTTGAGAGGGGGAAGGGAAGAGTTGATTGAAGAGGCGCTCGGATGCGCGTCCACAAAGCGAGCCTAATCGGTGGTCGCGGCGGATCGGGTATGAACGAGCCTTCCATGCCAGGGGAGGCCGCCGTGCCCGGACGACACGTCAACGACCATCAGATGAGGCTCTACATGAAGTACAGACGCACGGAAGGACCATCCACAGCAGCCGCGCGCGCCGGATTCAGCGCCGCTACCGCCTATCGGCTTGAGCAGGACATGCGCTTGCCATCGCAGAAGAGGTGCCGCGTGGGCGCCGACGCCCGGATCCCTTGGCCGAGATATTTGACGCGGAGGTCGTTCCGCTGCTGCAGTCTGCTCCAGGCATACGGCCCGTGGCGGTATTGGAGGAGATGCTCCGGCGCCAATCCGGATTTGCCGCGCGCCGTGCGCTTGAGCGGCGCATACGCACATGGTGAGCTGTGCACGGCGAGGAGCGTGATGTCGTCCTTCGTCAGGTGCACCATCCCGGTCGCCTCGGGTTGTCTGACTTCACGGACATGCATAGCTTGGGTGTCACGGTGGCCGGTGTCGCCCTGGACCACGGCCTGTATCACTTCCGGCTCGTCTGTTCTGGCTTTGAGCACGCCTACGTTATCCTCGGCGGCGAGAGCTATGTCGCGCTGGCTGAAGGGCTACAGAATGCCCTGTGGGCGTTGGGCGGGGCGCCATTCGAGCACCGCAGCGACAGCTTGTCTGCCGCATTTCGCAACCTCGATCGCGAGGCGCGCGACGATCTGAGCACTCGCTACAAAGCGCTATGCGCTCACTACGGCATGCAACCGACGCGCAACACAATCGCGGCATCGCCGAGTTCACCGACCTTGCGGGCTATTGCTGCTTCATCGACGAGATCGTCAGTCGTATCAATGCGCGCAATGGCAAGTGCATCGAGGCCGAACGTCCCTTCCTGCAGTTTCTGCCCGATAGATACGCGCACCAGCGACTACGAGGAGACGCGTGTATACGTCCCTCCACCGGCGGCTTCGTATTGCGCAAGGTTTTCTATACGGCGGTCCCGTCGCGGTTGATCGGTCACCACTTGCGCGTGCGGCTGTATGACGATCGGCTAGAACTGTCCCTGGGCGGCACAGTCCTGCTGACGCTGCAGCGCGACCGCTCGGGCGCCAACGGCAAGCACGGCCATGTATCGACTATCGGCACGTCATCCACGCGCTGCGCCGCAAGCCGACGGCTCCTAAACCTCGTCTATCGCGACCAGATTTTCCCGCGCGAGGCCTATCGGCTGACCTTCGATCTGTGCGAGCAATTATCTTCACGTGCAGCGAAGACTATGGTGGAACTGCTGAGCTTCGCTCACGAGCGCACTTGCGAGGCGCAACTGGCTCACGCGCTGGAGCAGTATCATCTGGCCGATGGCCGACTGCCCGATCTGGACGCGCTGCGTGCACGGTTCGCGCCAGATCCGGCGACGGTACCGCAGGTGCACGTGCAACTGGCTTCCTTGAGCGACTACGAAGCCCTGCTCGACCTGAACGTGGAGGTAACAGCATGAACAACGAATTCGACGCCACCCGCCTGTCGCTGCTGCTCAACGATTTGCGGCTACCTGCCGTCAAGCAGATCTGGCCGAACACGAGATTGCCGAATCTGGATTGCCGAGCGCGATCGACGCTGCATCGAACGCCATCTCAGGGAGGCCAAACTGCTTCCAGGTAAGACCTTGGAGAACTTCGACTTCGACGCAGTGCCAATGGTATCCAGAGCGCAGGTCTCAGCGCTATGCGCCGGCGACGGCTGGCTGCGCAATGGCGCCAACTTGATTCTCATGAGGCCGCCAGGCGGGGGGCAAGTCGCATTTATCGTCGGCCATCGGACTGAGTCTGCTAGACAAGGGCTGGAAGGTTCTGTTCGCCCGCACCACGGATCTCGTGCAGCGGTTGTTGCAAGTCGCGCGCGAGTTGGCTCTCGAATCTGCTATCAATCGGCTGGATCGCTTTGATCTGCTTATTCTCATCTTGTTTGTCGCGTGTCTCTCATCCAGATCGTCGCGCCATACACGTAATCGAAATCGCTCGAGAACGTGAGGAAGCACGTCGCGATCCAACATTGGTCGCGTTCCTATGTTTCATCGCTCCATATCCCTGCTTTATCGGGCTTGGGCGAACGCACAATTGACAATTGACCGTAGGCCTCAGTCGGCCCGGCGCGAACAGCGAGCAGTTTTCGTGTTTGACCGGTCAGGATCCGTCCGAGGTCACTCGTTCGGCATTGCCGGTTCATGCGCAACTTGCTGCATTGGCTCATCGCGTACGTGAATCGCGTGACACTGTCTACGAATGACGCTTGAATGCTACTTTGGTGTGCCCGTATAGATCGATGAGTACGTGTTCTATTGGATCAATATCGCCGAGCAAGAGCAAAGCCGCCTGGGGAATCGAGGAGCCGCGTCGACGATGGGCGAAGGTGCCATGCTCGGTGAGCAAGTGCCGGATCGGCAGTATCGATTTCGGATCGTCATCGGGCCTCTTGGAATCGACGAATATCTGCGCTTCACGCCTCGTGGCGAAGACCTGCTTCGTTTGATTGACTGGGTACGAAGTTCCTTGGGACATGAGTGCGATTAGGAACTGGAACTGCGCATCCGCGCGCAGAGCGCGCTCCCTATACTGTGCTGGGCGGTCCACAGCAATTGGGATGGTCGAAATGGCTCGGCAAATCAGCTTTAGAAGCCCTTATCACGGGCATGCGCTTTGAGCCAGAGTTATATATTGCAGGTAGATCACGAATGAGCAATAAAAACAAACTGCAAGGCACGGCTCAGGCGCCATCGAAAACAGCCCCCGCCACGCATGACTGGCTAGCACCACTTTCCGCCGATGCGCCATGCGGCATCGATCTCGCATACGATCCGGAATTCGTGGTACTCAGGTCCCAGGTCGCTGCGCGCGAAGAGACACAGTATGGCGATTTTGTCAGCGTGTCGGAACCGGTGAACTGGAGCGATGTCGATTGAGACTGCCGGCGTCTCATGATGTGCACCAAGGACATGCGACTCGCAGTTCTGTTCAAGCTGCGTATTCGGCGCAAATCGAACGGCGATTCCACGCTAAGGCAAACACTCTGGGATTGGTACCGGCTTAATCGTCCAGCGGAGGAAAGACGACGCTCCTCGGCATCAGCAAACGAGGTGACGTCTATTTGCGAACCCGGCTCATTCACGGCGCGCGCGCAGCGTTAAGAGCGTTCCAGAACAAGGCCGACCAAAGCAGCGACAACTAGCTCGGTAAGC
>LELG01000326.1 GCA_001045575.1 Candidatus Burkholderia pumila | reverse complement strand
AAACCGCCGCTCGATCTCATGTCCAAGTGATGACGCGCCCGGCCAGTACATCGCTCCTCGGCCTGTCAACCGATACACCTGCTTTGCACTTCGTCCCATGCAACACCTCCTTGATCAAAGGTGTTGCAACGACCGGTTGAATCCGCCTAATCCACGTACGAACGTGTGAAACGCGCGTGCAAAACAAAAAAGCCCCACTCGATGGCGAGGCTTTTTGTGTCTTTATTTATTATAGGCACTCAATGATCAATTACTTGATCTTGGTTTCCTTGTAGTCAACATGTTTGCGGGCGACCGGATCAAATTTCTTGATCAGCATCTTTTCTGGCATCTTGCGCTTGTTCTTGGTGGTCGTATAGAAGTGACCCGTACCAGCGGTCGATTCCAGCTTGATCTTGTCGCGTGCGTCTTTGGCCATGTGCGTGCTCCTTAGATTTCACTGCGTGCGCGCAGATCTGCGAGCACGGCGTCAATACCGTTCTTGTCGATCAGGCGCAGACCGGCGTTCGAAACGCGCAAACGCACCCAGCGATTTTCGCTTTCAATGAAGAAACGGCGGTTCTGCAAGTTTGGCAGGAAACGACGCTTGGTCTTGTTGTTTGCGTGGGAAACGTTGTTGCCCGACATCGGGCCTTTCCCAGTAACTTGGCATACGCGTGCCATACGACACTCCTAAAGCCCTAAAGCCATTTAAGTCTTAGGTTTCACGCTCGATATTCGATGACTCAATTCGCTGATTGCCTATCAGTGATTGGCAGCACGGTTTATGCCAATGAGGACTGCGTGAATCCAGAACTGGTGGGTTGAAAAAAACAAGTAAATATATATAAATATTATAGCAGGAAAAACGCTGAGATATCAAGGTTTTTTGGTCGGTTTCCTCTAGTGCAGACCTTACAGCCAGCCTTGACGCGCGAACAAGCAGATTTCGTTATGCGATACGACGAAGTGATCCAGCAAGACCACATCGATGACAGTGAGCGTGTCCTTGATCGTCTTGGTGAGCTTGCGGTCGCTCAGGCTCGGCTCGACGCTGCCCGACGGTGATGGTGCGCGACGATCACGCCGACCGCGTTGCATTTCAGCGCGTGCCGGACGATTTCCTGGGGAAACACGGGCACGCGCGTCGATGTTGTGCCTTGCGCTCCTCGCGGATATCGACGAGCTGATTTCGCGCATCTAGATCTAGATACAGGCCGACGAAGACTTCTCGGTCGAGCGCGCCGATCGTGAAGTGCAAAAAATCCTCGACTGCGCCCGGTGAATTGGGCAGCGGCGTCTCGCGGGCTTTTTCTTCCAACGCCCGGCGGCAAAGCTCCGACACGGCCAGCAGCGTCGCCGCGCGCTGCGCCGACGCGGTTGAGCATCGAATTGGCGACGTCGATGGCGGTTGCGCCCGGCACGCCCGTGCGCAAAAATACTGCAAGCAACTCGGCGTTGGACAATCCGGCGGGGCCGAACCTGAGCAGCCGCTCGCGTGGGCGTTCGTCTTCGTTCCACTTCGAGATGGGTGCGACGGACGCCGAAGGCTCGTTCGGCGTCCTGGGCGTACCAAACGCCAGAAGCTGCAATTCTGCACTCATGCCGCCGCTCCCGTGAACTTTTGTTACGCGCCTGTACGTGACCCGAGGCCACATCCGGCTGGCGCGGTCGATCCAACTCTGTCTTACAATAATAGCGGTTTTGGCGTCCGGCCCGGAACGGGACTGCGGACGCCGCGCGGTTCGTTGCATTCTGCCGCGGAGCCGCCGCGTAAAGTGCGTATGGTCGCTAAGATACGCACTTCGCGCTTCCGACTGAACCGCCACATCCAATACTCATGAGCATCATTGATATCTCCGAGGTGAAACCCGGTTCGCACGTCACGCTTCATTACCGGCTCGCGCTTGCCGATGGTGCCGACATCGTCAATACGTTCACCGATAAACCCGCGACGCTCCTTCTTGGTGCAGGTCAACTTGCGCCACCGCTCGAAGAAATTCTGCTGGGTTTGAAGATCGGCCACCATTCGACCTTTCGGCTATTGCCCGAACAGGCGTTCGGGCCGCGCAATCCGGAACTCGTGCAGCGCGTGTCGCTGGCGACGCTGCGCGAAAACAGCATGATCAGCGAGGATTTTTCTCCGGGCGATCTCGTCGAATTCAACGCACCGAACGGCGGACGCTACGCCGGCGTGCTACAGGAAGTCGGCGAAATGTCCGCGATCTTCGACTTCAACCACCCGCTTGCCGGCCAGACGCTGGCCTTCGAAGTGAAAATCATCGGAATTCTGTGAACATGAGCCTCACTAAAAACCTTAACGACGTTCAGACCGACGTCGAAATCCTGCTCGCTCAGCCACGCGGCTTTTGCGCGGGCGTGGATCGCGCCATCGAGATCGTCGAGCGCGCCATCAAGCTGTTCGGCGCGCCCATCTACGTGCGCCACGAGATCGTCCACAACGCTTATGTCGTGGCCGATTTGCGCAAGAAGGGCGCGATCTTCATCGAGGATCTGGTTGATGTGCCGGAAGGCGCGACGCTGATTTTCAGCGCGCACGGCGTCTCGAAGGCGGTGCGCGGCGAGGCCGAATCGCGCGGGCTGCGCCTGTTCGACGCCACCTGTCCGCTCGTCACCAAGGTGCACATGGAAGTGGCGAAGATGCGCCAGGACGGCTTCGATATCGTGATGATCGGCCACAAGGGCCATCCGGAAGTCGAAGGGACGATGGACCGGTCGGGCGAGGGCATGCATCTGGTCGAAGATATCGACGACGTTCTCAAGCTCGAACTGCCGAATTCGGCGCGCATCGCGTACGTGACGCAGACGACGCTGTCCGTGGATGACGCGTCCGCGATCATCGATGCGCTGAAGACCAAGTTTCCGCTCATCAAGGAGCCGAAGAAGCAGGACATCTGCTACGCGACGCAGAACCGCCAGGACGCGGTGAAGTTCCTCGCGCCGCAATGCGATGTCGTGATCGTCGTCGGCAGCCCGAACAGCTCGAATTCAAGCCGTCTGCGCGAAGTAGCCGAAAAGCGCGGCATCCCCGCGTATATGGTCGATTCGCCCACACAGATCGATCCGAAATGGGTCGAAGGGAAGAAGCACATTGGCGTGACGGCGGGCGCGTCCGCGCCGGAAGTGCTGGCGCAGGCGGTGATCACGCGTTTGCGTGGGCTGGGCGTGAGCAGCGTGCGTTCGCTGGAGGGCATCGAAGAGACGATCGCGTTTCCGCTGCCGCGCGGGCTGTCGCTGCCGCAATAAAATTTAGATTCGTCTCTCGGAAAAGGGCCTACGGGACGCTTTCTTTTGGTACGCCGAGCATGCACAACAGCTTGGGGATGCGAGTTTCCTGTCCAACCTGATGGTGGTAAAGGACTAGCGACACGCAAGGGCGTCGTCGTGAGGCGGGGTCTGAAGGAAGCGTGTACCAAAGCCACGACC
>LELG01000325.1 GCA_001045575.1 Candidatus Burkholderia pumila | reverse complement strand
ACTCTTACCTCTCGCATGTGCTCACCGAACTGCCGCAGCGTCCGCCAGACGCCGACATCACCGATCTCCTCCGTGTTCATGCGCTGCTCGGCAATTGGCCTGTGTGCTTAAAATTAGCGCTTACCGACTTTGTGTACTGACGCGCACTCGCCGCAACGATCTTGTCGATGGCCGCCTGCACGTCCGGATGCTTGTCATCGCCGAGATGCCCGAGATTCATGACCAAGATCCGCCGGGCCGATGAACAGGCAATCGACGCCGGGCGTCGCTGCGATGGCATCGATCGAATCGAGCGCTTCCACGGACTCGATCTGCATGATCGTCGCAATCTGCGCGTTCGCCGTCGTCATGTAATCGCACCGCATGCCGTAAGCCGCCGCGCAGGCCGTCGCGCACTTCGACGGTCGGATATTGTGCGTCAGCCCGCGCGCGCCGCATCTTCCGGCGACTGAACGTTCGGGAACGGCAGATGCGCGGCTGCAATTGCACGAAGCTGCTCGACGACATCGCGGCTATCGTTCGGCTAGTGCTCCATGTCGATGCACAGCCAGTCGAAGCCCGCGTGCGCGAGCGCTTCGGCGGCATCGGCGCTGCATAGCGAAAGCCACAGGCCGAATAACGGGCCCAGCGCGGTCAGACGCTGCTTGAGGGGATGGTGAAGGCCGCTTATCGCACGGCTCCGTGTCGGAGGCTCACGCAACGGCGTAGAGACAGGAAAGACGGCATGCTCGCGCTTCGTTTCTTGTCGCCGTCCAGGAAGGACGGCTCACCGGACGATCTACCGTGACAAATGCGCGGACGTTTGCGCGCACTCCGGGCTTGTGCCTAACGCTTTTAGCGTTCGACGTCGGCCCAGCAATTGGGCGTTTCGAACAGACGCACGCGCTTGAGTTGCAGATTGACGCCGTAATGCGCGTCGTAGACATCGGCGAGAATGCGGAACGCGACCGCCGCGAGATTCTCCACGGTCGGAATGCGATCGAGCACGACGGTCTTGTGATCCGACATCGATTGCAGAAATTCGCGCACTTTGACGTCGCCTTCATAGACGATGAACGCGTGATCCCACTTGTTGACGAGATGTTCCATAGCCAGCGATTTCACGTCGGCGAAGTCCATTACCATGCCGTGGTCGGGCGCGCCTTCGGTATCGACCACATCGCCTTGCAGCGTGATTTCGAGCACGTAGCGATGGCCATGTAGAGTGCGACACTGACTGCGGTGATCGGGAATGCGGTGGCCCGTATCGAATTCGAGTTTTCGGGTGATTTGCATCAGGAGATATTCAGGTATTTGTGCGTCTGCATCGACAGCCGCCATTTCGGATGGCGCTTGCACCAGTCGATCGCCAGTTTCGTGTTGATGTCGCGCGATGGGCCGTCCATCGGCTGGACGAGGAAATATTCGAAGTCGAGCTTTTCCAGTTCGGACAAGTGCTGATTGTCCTGCGGCACGACGACTTTCAGCTCATGTCCTTTGGTGACGACGAGCGGCGCGTCGGCTTTCGGGCTGACACAGATCCAGTCGATGCTCTCGTCCACCGGCAACGAACCATTCGTTTCGATGGCGATCTCGAAGCCCGCTTCGTGAAGCGCATCGACGAAAGGCTGGTCGATTTGCAGCATGGGCTCGCCGCCCGTGCAGACGACGAATTTGTTCGCTTCGCCCTCTGGCCAAAGAGCCGCGATCATCCCGACGAGATCCGCCGGCGTGCGGTACTTGCCGCCGTTCTCGCCGTCCGTGCCGACGAAGTCGGTGTCGCAGAACTGGCAGAGCGCTTCCGCGCGGTCTTCCTCGCGTCCCGACCAGAGATTGCAGCCGGCGAATCGGCAAAACACGGCCGGACGCCCGGCGTTCGCGCCCTCGCCCTGCAACGTGTAGAAAATTTCCTTGACCGCGTACGTCACGACTGCGTGATGTTTCTCAGAAGTTAAACCGGCGCGACATCCACTTGCTCGCCCGCCCGATACGCCTCGTAGCCGCGCTTGCGCAGCTTGCAGGCCGGGCACTGGCCGCAGCCGAAGCCCCATTCGTGCAATTCGGCGCGTTCGCCGACATAGCACGTGTGCGTTTCGACGCGGATCATGTCGACGAGCGTGTCGCCACCGAGCGTTTCCGCAAGCCGCCACGTGTCGGCCTTGTCGAGCCACATCAGCGGCGTTTCGAGCGCGTAGCGCGTTTCCATGCCGAGATTCAGCGCGACTTGCAGCGCTTTCATGGTGTCGTCGCGGCAGTCCGGGTAGCCGGAGAAGTCCGTTTCGCACATGCCCCCGACGAGTACCTTTAAACCACGCCGATACGCCACTGCCGCAGCAATCGTCATGAACAGCAGATTGCGCCCCGGCACGAACGTATTCGGCAGGCCGTTCGCCGTCGCCTCGATTTCGATTTCGCGCGTCATGGCGGTGTCGCTGATCGCGCCGAGCACGGACAGATCGATCATGTGATCTTCACCGAGCCGTTCCGTCCAGTGCGGAAACTCACGCGCGACCGCCGCGCGAAAACCTTCACGGCATTCCAGTTCGACGCGATGCCGCTGGCCATAATCGAAGCCGAGCGTCTCGACGGTCTGATAGCGTTCGAGCGCCCAGGCGAGGCACGTGGCCGAATCCTGGCCGCCGGAAAACAGAGCGAGCGCGCTGTCCTTGGCGTCTAAACGAGTCAACTGAAATTCAGTGATGAAATTGGCTGCGAGTTCAGTATAGGCTCGCTATTTCGCGCGCCGAATGCGCGCGGCCGTTATGCGGGCAATATTGCTTGCCACAAGCCGTTCCAGCGCCGCAAAAGAAAAGGACTTGCGGCCCGCGGACGAGACAAGTCCTTGTATCGATGCAGATTTTAGCATGTTGCGGATGAACTGGCATGGCGTTGCGCACGCCCCGTCAGTTCTACGCTCCTCTGCTGCCTGCGATCAAATCTGCGCTGCAGTCTGTCTCCTTGTGCGTCACGTTTGGCCAGATCTGAACAAGATGTTCAAAAAGATGGGCCGTGCGCTTTGAAATCGCGTCTTCATCCCAGTGATCAGCGGCGAAGCCATGAAAAGTCAGTCCGGAAGGTAAAAGCAATGCCTCTGACTTTGAAGTGTGAGCATGAGCACATCCAGCGCTTCGAGCACCGCGCGCATCTAGCATCTATTATTGGGCCAGATGCCCATAAAGCGGCTGGTTGAACACAGCGCTGCGAAGCTCCTCATCGCTCGGGAAACGCGTACTGTCACCGCTTCCTCTGTGGCGTGTATTTGACATGCGTTGCGCCGTGACTATGCTTTCTTTCTCGATGGACCTGATCAGATCGACCAACAACCGGATTATAGGGCGGATTCAACCGGTCGTCGCAACACCTTTGATCGAGGAGGTGTTGCATGGGACGAAGTGCAAAGCAGGTGTATCGGTTGACAGGCCGAGGAGCGATGTACTGGCCGGGCGCACCATCACTTGGA
>LELG01000324.1 GCA_001045575.1 Candidatus Burkholderia pumila | reverse complement strand
GCACCTCTGTCCCAACGCCACCCGCGAGGTACTCATCAACTACTTGCTGCCGGAACTGCTCGTTGTACTTCGTCATGAAAAACACCCCAAAAAGCCAGATCGATGTCCAACTTTTGGGGGCAGTTCATATGCATCGCATACCGGCCCACGATCTAAAGCGTCGAGACTCAGGCCGTCGCCGGGGCTGCCAGGCTTGACCTTGGTGCCGCGCCTCCCGGCGGCATATCGCCGGACGGCGGCGGCATGTTCTTCGGCGGACGCGGCGGACGATCCTGCATGATGTCCGTGATCTGATCCGCGTCGATGGTTTCCCATTCGAGCAGCGCCTTGGTCATTACTTTGACCTTCTCGCGATTGTCTTCGAGCAGCTTGCGCGCCAGCGCAAGCTGCTCGTCGAGAATGCGGCGGATTTCCGCATCGACCTTCTGCTGGGTGGCTTCGGACACCGACTTCGCGCCCATCTTGCCGAACATGCCGTTGTCTTCCGTATCGACGTAGACCATCGTGCCGAGCACATCCGACATACCGTAACGCGTGACCATGTCGCGCGCCATCTTGGTTGCGCGCTCGAAGTCGTTGGAAGCGCCCGCCGACATCGAATTCAGGAACACTTCTTCCGCTGCACGGCCGCCGAACAGGATCGCGATTTCTTCAAGCATCTTGTCGCGATACAGATTCACGCGGTCATGCTCAGGCAATTGCCACGTCACGCCCAATGCCCAGCCGCGCGGCATGATGGTGACCTTGTGAACCGGATCGGCATGCGGCAGCAGCTTCGCCACGACCGCGTGACCCGATTCGTGATAAGCCGTATTGCGACGCTCTTCCTCACGCATAACCGCCGACTTGCGCTCCGGACCCATGAAAATCTTGTCCTTCGCGTCTTCGAAGTCCTGCATTTCGACGATGCGCTTGCCGCGACGCGCCGCGAACAGCGCAGCTTCGTTGACGAGGTTGGCGAGATCCGCGCCCGAAAAACCCGGCGTGCCACGCGCAATGACGGATGCATCCACGTCATTCGCGATAGGCACCTTGCGCAGATGCACCTTCATGATGTGCTCGCGGCCGCGGATGTCCGGCAGACCGACATACACCTGACGGTCGAAACGGCCCGGACGGAGCAGCGCCTTGTCCAGCACGTCCGATCGGTTCGTTGCTGCGATCACGATGACGCCCGAGTTCGCCTCGAAGCCGTCCATTTCGACGAGCATCTGGTTCAGCGTCTGTTCGCGTTCGTCGTTGCCGCCGCCCATTCCCGCGCCACGATGACGACCGACCGCGTCGATTTCATCGATGAACACGATACACGGCGCATGCTTCTTCGCCTGTTCGAACATGTCGCGGACACGCGCCGCGCCCACGCCGACGAACATTTCCACGAAGTCCGAACCCGAGATGCTGAAGAACGGCACCTTCGCTTCGCCCGCGATGGCGCGCGCCAGCAGCGTCTTACCGGTACCCGGAGGGCCAACCAGCAACACGCCGCGCGGAATGCGGCCACCCAGCTTCTGGAACTTCTGAGGGTCGCGCAAGAAGTCGACGAGTTCCGAGACTTCTTCCTTAGCTTCGTCGCAACCGGCGACGTCGGTGAAATTGATGGCGTTGTTGTTGTTCTCGTCGATCAGCCGCGCGCGCGACTTGCCGAATGAGAATGCCCCGCCTTTGCCGCCGCCCTGCATCTGCCTCATCATGTAGAACCAGAAGCCGATAATCAGAATGGTCGGCCCGAGGTAGTACAGCGCGGAGACGAGCGCGTTCGGTTCATCGTCAGCCTTGCCGCTGACCTGAACGCCGTATTTCATCAGATCGCCGACCATCCAGATGTCGCCGGGCGACACGATCTGGTACTTCTGGCCGTCGTTCGGAGTGACCGTGAGATTGCGGCCCTGAACGGTGACATTCTTGACTTTGCCGTTCTTCGCGTCGTCCATGAACTGCGAATAGGACACACCTTCCTGGACGCGGGGCTTGTCGAACTGCTTGAACACCGTAAACAGCACTAGTGCGATCACGAGCCACACTGCCGCTTTAGAGAACATATTATTGTTCAAAGCACCACTCCTCACTCATTGACGGGCACCTACATAAACTTTGCAGCGCAACCAAAGCATTCTAATCCAGACCGCAAATCCCTGCCATAAGCTTTATCTACCGCTTATATAACGGCTGACGCAACTTTATCGGCGTTTTCCGCGAAAATATCGCCGATTTTCGCCGAAACGGTTTATGCAGTTTCCGCAGCCGGATGCTTGAGCCGCCGCCCGAGGATAAATGTCTCGGACGACTTGTCATGAGACGCCTTGGGTTTGCGCGGCGCCACCACTTTGAACTGATGCTTGAACTTCTCGACGATCTGACTATATCCACTACCATAAAAACATTTGACCAGCAGCGCGCCATCCGGTTTCAGATGGTTTTGCGCGAACTCCAGCGCCAGATCGCACAGATGCTCGATGCGAGCGGCATCAGCACTCGCAATGCCTGACAGGTTGGGGGCCATGTCGGAAATAACAAGATCGACTTGTCGTTCACCGAAGATTTTCGCGAGTTGCGCGACGAGCACGCTGTCTTCGCGGAAATCGCCCTGAATGAAGGTGACGTCGGCTATCGGCTCCATCGGTAGAATATCCAGCGCGATGATCGTGCCGTCAATCCCGCCTTCGCGCTCCGCATTTCGCTTTGCGCCCTGCGCGAGCTTGTTGCGCGCGTACTGGCTCCAACTTCCCGGCGTCGATCCGAGGTCGACGATTATCTGCCCCGGCTTGATGAGCTTGTCCTGCTCGTCGATCTCCTTGAGCTTGTACGCGGCGCGCGCACGATAACCCTCGCGCTGCGCCATCTTCACGTAGGGATCGTTGATGTGGCTATTCAACCACGAGTGACTGAATCGATTCTTTGCCATTCAAACTGAACTCAATGTCTCGCTCGCAATGCAAACAGCTCGCCCGGTGCGGATTTTGCTGCGTGGCGAGGGCTTTTAGCGGATAATTACGTATCTTGTCGGCCGGGCCGATTTTCGGGCGCTTTCGTTTTCGAATGGATTATTCGAGTCGTGCGCATCGAAATTCCGCTACCGGCGCATCGAATCCGCTACCGGCCTGTTGTCTTTTAAAGTGGGCATCGCGCTGCGCTCCAGGCGCAAACCGTCGAACGAACCGCCCACATTCTAGTCGGTTGAACCAGATGAATTGCACTGGATTCGTCGAGTTGGATCGGAATATTTCCACTTCAGTGGGACAGCTTGCTTGTTGTATTGGCGAATATAACGCATGAGCTTTTTGTCGAGGTCTCGGGTATCACCATGAAGGAAGGGCACGCCCAGCTGCGCGGCTAACTTGCGGCTGCTCCAGTGCGTCGAGCCGTCGGCGGGCTTGTGCCACAGCGTGTAGTCGAGCACTCGCGCCTCAAGACGCGCCAAATCCCGGCGTGGCGCATGACCCGGGTACCTGCCGTA
>LELG01000323.1 GCA_001045575.1 Candidatus Burkholderia pumila | reverse complement strand
CACCGAGGTGGTATCGGCGCAGCCCGCCGGAAAGGAGATTCATATGATCTGCGACAACGTGAGCAGCCACAAAACCGACGTCGTTCAAACTTTTCTGGCTGACCATACGAACGTCTCGATGCATTACACCCCCACGTATTCGTCATGGCTCAATCAGGTCGAGAACGGGTTTGCCCGCATCCAGCGCGACGTCATCACGCGCGGGATATTCAACAGCATCAAAGATCTCGACAAGAAGCTCATGCGTATATCCGCCAATACAATAAGCAGGCTGTCCCACTGAAGTGGAAATATTCCGATCCAACTCGACGCATCCAGTGCAATTCATGGACTAGGTGTCCACGTAAACATCTGCGCACTGACACTGATGACAAAGAACAAAGACCTCAAGAGCCGTCTGGTGATTGGCGAGAAACGAGACGGCCGATGTGAGTATGACGAAGGCGCACGCGACGAACTGATCAGGATGTGCCTGAAGCCCGGCGTGTCGATCGCGCGCACGGCCATGGAACATGACGTAAATCCGAATCAACTTCGCAAGTGGATCACTCGTTACCATCAGCAGCGAATGACGCAGCCTCAGCAAAACTCGGCATCAGGAATCACGGATGGCGTGCCGATCGATACTCCGACACCGGTACGCCCGAGCGTGGCGAGCGAGACGCCGGCATTCATTCCAGTCGTCACCGCACCATTGGCACCGCCGGCTGTGCCTCAAGGGCCGTCGCAGTCCCTGCCACTGATGGTGGATCGCACTTCATGTGCGATTGCCGAATGGCGTCGAATTTGAGCTCGGCAACGCGAGTTTCGAGGAACTGGCGACGATCGTCCAGATGCTGGGGGCTACCGTGTTCCGGTTCGACGATGGGCTGAGGATCTACGTCCGCCGTGATCCCGTTGACTTCCGGGTGGGCATCAATGGTTTGTCGATCCTCGTCGAGCAGTCGATGCGTCTGAATCCGATGGACACGTCGCTTTATATCTTCAGCAACCGACGCCGCGATCGGATAAAGATCCTCGGCTGGGATGGCAGTGGTTTCTGCAAGCCTCCGACATAAAACCCACGGTACAAGAGCGTGCCGAGCGGTTCGATGCCGCCATGCCCGTCGCGCAGCGCCGCGAGGGCGAGATGATGCTTGAGCTGCAGCTGTCGAACATGATCGGTCGCGGCAAGAGCATGGCCTTGATCAGCGGCCGCCGGCCGCGAGTCGAAGAACGGATCATCAGGAAAGCTCAGGAGGAATACCCGCGTCTGCAGGTCGCTCAAACGGTTGGCGAAACAAGCGAGCCGATTCGCGTAGTCCATCTTCCGTCAGCACCACGGACTTGGCTATGTTGATGGGATCAGCAATCATCCCGCGTGCATGCAACCGATTCAGCACATTCCAATCGAAGCTTTTCCAGGCGCGATTGCGATGATCATGCAGGGTGAGGAACAACAACGCGAGTACCGCGGCGTCGATCGCGTCGGTATCGGATTTCATGATGGCCGGTGCCCTGATGAGAAAATCTGGCTCAAATTGCCGCTCACGACCGGTGTGCGATCGCGCACCGCTGAAAAACTCACGGTGCCGGCACGCCAACGCTCGAATGCAGCCGGATCCGTCAGGGCCGTCGCGATGGCGCCATGTATTTCGTACTCTGCCGCGTCACAACCCGCCTCAATATGAGCCTGTGCGAAGTCGTGCTTAGTGCGCACATGGATATGTTGGCGATAGGCATCGTAGGGTAAAGATCCGTGCAGTGCGGATCGTCAAAAGCACGTTGGCATGCTGCAGCATCGCGCGAATGAAAGCCGCGACAGGTGATCGGGCGTGTTGCATAAACCGAGCAGCGCCCCGCGTCGAGAAATGCGCACGGGATATTGGTCGTGATGTAGTTAGTCGCGCTGGCTAAGCGGCGCCACGCGCACAGCGGTCGCCGTCAGCTGCGTTTGAACAGCGATGCGCGCATCCGTCGGGTAAGGCCGAGATGAACTCGGCCAGTGCGAGGGCCTTGGCGGGTGTAACGAGAGCGTGATAGTAACAGCAGTACGAACATCCTGCCTGACAGTCGATCGCAGCCGGCGACTGGGCCAGCCCCGCGCATCCATCTGCTGATAGATCTGAATGATTCGGTGCAGCAGTTCATCGGGACTCGTCGAGCCACACGTGCGCGACAGGCTCGGCACGTGTTAGTCTCGCTGACGTGCCTGGGCGATGCGTTGCTCGCGCGTTCCACGTTGCTTAGCTTGTTCCATCGTATGCCTTCCTCATCACTGCGCCGAGCATTGAGCCGCCGTCACGTACAAGTCGAGGCAGGCACGCGAAGACTGGACCTAAATGGTCAACCGGAAGTGGTCAACCGGAAGTGGAAACAAAGTCAAGCTGCGCCGAGACCGTCGACGCTGCTCCGCCCTGGACGATGCCGCCACCAGGCAATCACGTCGAACGCGAGCAGCGCGGCCGGCCGAAATTTTCCGGCAGACAGGCATTCCGACGAAATGAACAGCCGTTTCGGCAAGTCGAACACCGGTTTCGGAAACCGCACGACGGACTCTTTGCCGGCAAGTCGCATCTACGACGTGCCCTTCACTCCCATTCGCTATGACGGTCGGCCAGGCGTTGATTCACGTCCGTGACGCGAAACGCATGCGGATCGAACCGACCACCGAGCTAGTCGAGCAATTCGCTTGCCCTTTCTCACTACCGGCGGGCGCTAACGTCACGCGCACGTCGAACGGGTGCGGCGAACGGTTCGTCGGCATCGACGTCGGCGTCAATCGTGGCGCCCAGCGACTTCGCATGCCGACGCAGCTACGCGACCAGGATCCGCGCACGCAAGAGGCCGATGCGCGGCACCGAGCGCCACCAGCTGACGCCGCGGCGATTGCACAAGGAGACCAGGTCGCTCAGCAGCGTCGGGACGCCTCTCCTCCACCAGCCGTTTGGCGATCATCGGTCGGAACCAGCCGTCGACCGGGTGCGGCGCGAGCGGCCGCACGATGGCCAGCTTCGCCGCGTTCTCGACCATCTTGAGCGTCACCGCGGTCAAGTTTCGCGCTGCCGTGCTGCTTGATGGAGGTCTTGAGGTGGATCGGCGAGCACGGATGAGCCGTGTAGCTGCATGAGGTGCACCAGATCGTCACGCATCGTGCGCAGGTGCCGCTCGAGTGCGTCGACCGACGCACCGGGCCCGGATTCGGGATCGTAGTAGCGATCGGCTATCGCGCCGGACGACACGCCTGCACGTACGCGCGCAGTGCCGCGTAGTCGGTGCGCGGCGGCAGGACCAGCTGTGTTCGGTGGGCGGGTTCGCGGCGCCTCCTGATGATCGCGCGTGCCGTAGGGGCGGGCGCGTAGCGTCTCCCAGTGTGCGGTGGTCTCGAGAGTGAACAGCCAGTCCAGCGCCGCGCGACCGATGTCGGTCAGTTCCGCGACCTCGATTGGCGCGGGAACGTGCCGGGATCGTTCCGAAACCTGCTGCGACAGCCGGGTCGGCA
>LELG01000322.1 GCA_001045575.1 Candidatus Burkholderia pumila | reverse complement strand
ATTTATGGATGATGCGCAAAGCGCTGCGCAAATCGTAGAGATGGCGCGCATGATGAACTTGACCTTCGTCGACTCGCCGCGAGTCAGAACCTCTGGATGGTATCGACTTCGTGACCGACCTCGGCATCGACAGGCCGTGCGAGGTGAGGAGAGAGGGACTCCAACGCATACTATTTTCGTCGAGCCTACATCCACGCCTGTCGCACGCGTCCGAAACGAATTGTGCAGACACTCCTTAACAGACCTAATCCGTAATTTCGCAACAGCTTCTAAGCACCGCCAGCGGCGCGTTCGCCTGCTTCTGGGCCTCGCAGGACTCGAGCGCCGAAGGCGGCGAGCGCGCGTTCGATCATCCATCGCGCGAGCGCGTGGTGTTCAACCAGATTACGTTCAAGCCCGCGCACCGCGAGGATCTGAAGCTCGTGATTCTCGTCGGGTCGGAATAGTGTCGAATGTTAAAATTATTAACTTCCTGAAGCTCATACCGCTGAAAACACCATGACGTCCCAACTTCACAAAAAAAGCGAAGCCTGGTCGGCTCGCTTCTCCGAGCCGATGTCCGAGCTCGTCAAGCGCTACACGTCGTCGGTGTTCTTCGACAAGCGGCTCGCGCTCGTCGACATTCAGGGTTCGCTCGCGCACGCCGCCATGCTCGCGGCCCAGAACATCATTTCCGCCGATGATCTCGCCGCCATCGAGCGCGGCATGGCGCAGATCAAGGGCG
The DNA here is from genome assembly GCA_001045575.1 of Candidatus Burkholderia pumila. Lineage (GTDB taxonomy): Bacteria > Pseudomonadota > Gammaproteobacteria > Burkholderiales > Burkholderiaceae > Caballeronia > Caballeronia pumila. Next base: position 2,798 of record LELG01000322.1, on the reverse strand, counting down.
AGATCGAGCGCGGCGAGTTCGAGTGGAAGCTGGATCTGGAAGATGTGCATCTGAATATCGAAGCGCGACTGACGGCTTTTATCGGCGATGCCGGCAAGCGTCTGCACACGGGCCGTTCGCGCAACGATCAGGTCGCCACCGACATCCGCCTGTGGCTGCGCGACGAGATCGACCGCATTGGCGAGCTGCTGAAGGACTTGCGCCTCGCGCTCATCGACATGGCCGAGAAGAATGCCGACACCATCATGCCCGGCTTCACGCATTTGCAGGTCGCGCAGCCGGTGACGTTCGGTCATCATCTGCTAGCCTACGTCGAAATGTTCTCGCGCGATGCCGAACGCATGCAGGACTGCCGCCGTCGTGTGAATCGCCTGCCGCTGGGCGCGGCGGCGCTCGCGGGCACGAGCTATCCGATCGATCATCACGCGGTCGCCAGAACGCTCGGCTTCGACGGCATCTGCGCCAATTCGCTCGATGCGGTGTCCGACCGCGACTTCGCCATCGAATTCACGGTGGCAGCGGCGCTCATCATGACGCACGTTTCGCGTTTCTCGGAAGAACTCGTGTTGTGGATGAGCCCGCGCGTTGGGTTCATCGATCTGGCGGACCGCTTCTGCACGGGTTCGTCGATCATGCCACAGAAGAAAAATCCCGATGTGCCTGAACTCGCGCGCGGGAAGACCGGCCGCGTGAACGGTCATCTGATGGCGCTGCTCACGTTGATGAAAGGCCAGCCGCTCGCGTACAACAAGGACAATCAGGAAGACAAGGAGCCGCTGTTCGATACGGTCGATACCGTCGCCGACACACTGCGTATCTTCGCGGAAATGGCGGCGGTTATCACCGTCAAGCCGCAGAACATGCGCGCAGCGGCCTTGCAAGGCTTCTCGACCGCGACCGATCTCGCGGACTATCTGGTGAAGCGCGGACTGCCCTTCCGCGATGCGCACGAAGCCGTCGCGCATGCGGTGCGCATTTGTGACGATCGCGGCTGCGATATCGCGGACCTGTCGCTCGACGAGATGAAGAAGGAACTGCCGAACGTCGCGCATCTGATCGGCGAGGACGTGTTTTCGTATCTGACGCTCGAAGGGGCGGTTGCGAGCCGCAATCATCCGGGCGGCACCGCGCCGGATCAGGTGCGGGCGGCAGCGCAGGCGGCCCGCGCGGCGCTGAAATAATCCGGTTTTCTCATTCGTTATTTCGATAGATGAAACTTCATATCTCACCGATGCACGGCATTATTGAGATTCGCGCCATTGGTCGAAGGACCAATGAGATTCATGATCGAGCCTCCATGCATCGGTTCGAGGTTCATCATGAAAATGCTTCAGCAATTGGCCATTGGCGCGATAATCGTGGCCGAAACGATATGCAGCATGAGCGGAGCGAATGCCAACGGTAAAGTCTCGAAGATGCAAGTATCGCTGACGATCGAAAACGCGTGTTCGGTCGCCACGCATTACGGCGAGCGCAATTCGGCGCAACTCGTTTCCGATCTCGGTCACGCTGCCGATGTCGCGGTAAATTGCACGGCGAGCGCCACGTCCTACGACGTGACGCTCGACACGAAAACCGCCTTGGGCGAGCCTCTGCGCGCGCACTGGAGCAAGCAGTGCGCAGCAACACGCCGCCCGACTGCAAGACGGCCACCGCGCCGTACAAGACCGCGTCGTTTTCGGTGACGGCGAATGTAGGCGTGGATTGCGACATCACCACCACGCCGATGACGTTTCCCGACACGGGCTTGCTGGACCGCATGCTGTCCACCACGAACCAGGTAACGGTGACCTGCACACAGGGCACTGCGTTTTACATCGAACTGGATAGCGGGAATGACAAGATCGACTACCAGCTCTACATGAGCTCGCAGCGCACGCTCATCTGGGGCGATGGCACCGGCGGCACGGAGAAGATCGGATCGTATGGAAGCGGGTCGGAGCAGACCTACACGGTTTATGGACTGGTGCCACACAGACGTAGCAGCCCGCGGGGCATTACTCGGATGTGATTTACGGCGACGGTGAGTTTTTGAGAGTTGCTTGCCGGCATACGAATGACCAAGTAGCTATCAACAGTCAACAATCGAATTGCGAGCACAGTCCGTTTCCTGACAATGTTCATAAAATGCATCAAAAGAGAGAATGCAGCCCATCGTTTGCATGCCAAGCTATTTGCATCGGTCGATGCATCCAACTTGTGCAGGCTACGAATGTTCGGTCTTGGTCTGCATTACGATCTTCACGACGAAAATATTCGACACACGCGTCTGTTCTGGCCAAGTCTGGCTCATCCGATTTACCTGAGCGTGATCAACCCGCGCATGTTCGAACCCCGCCCGCCACTACAGCTTTGGCACGAACCGGCATTTCACCAAAATCTCACGCGATGAGATTGCCGACATCATCGCAGCAATGAGTGTGGCGCGCGTCGCGTTTTTGCGAACCAATGTATGGCGTTCGGTCGCGTCCACTTCCGAGATCGACCTGAGAGCGGCGCTCGGACGTATCGACGGCTATCAAGGTCAGAGGGGGATATCTGATTTTCGTCCCCTACGTGATGACTTACCTTACATCGATGCGCCGCGCCCCGGCGCGCCGAGAACGATCGAGGATTCGCATGTTGACGCGGTCATAGCGAAGACGCTGGAGTCCGTGCCTGTCGGAGTGACGCGCTGGAGTACGCGCACAAATGGCCCGCGAGACGAATCTCTCGCAAACGGCCGTATCGAGAATCTGGCGGGCGTTCGGCCTGCAGCCGCCTCGGCAGGAGACGTTCAAGCTCTCGAGCGATCCATT
>LELG01000321.1 GCA_001045575.1 Candidatus Burkholderia pumila | reverse complement strand
GAGATATTGTTTCGGTGATTAACACGCGATTTATCTCGACTATCCACTTTGGATGTGAATAATGCGAGTAGCTCTTTGAGCTGAATTGCGGAGTTCTTCAAGCCGCAGCCAGCACATAAAGGTCAAGTGGCTTCTCAACTGATTCACGGATTATCTTTTCCGGAATGATGCCTAGGTTTGGCCGCCTAGCTTTTGGTGGCGAATTGTTCACACGTGAGTCTCGTTATCATACTCACGGACGGTGTTTAATAACTTGATAAGATACTGAGATTTCCCCGGGCCATGTCGAAGGCGAACAACATAGATGCGTCTTTTGACAGTTAAAGGCGCTTTCTGTACAGGGACACGTTGGCGAGCTGAAGCAGCATAAGGGAGGGATCGAAGTTGGCCCACCTGAAAACGGTTGGTCTGCCTGCTAGAGTGACCTTATTCTTGGACAGACAGACGAAAGGCTCAATTTTTACATACATTTAATACTTCACACCTAAACATGCCTATCCGAAACTAGCTAAGCTTTCGTGGTCTTTCGGCCTGCTCGCGGCCATTGTGATGCTCGTCTCCGGCCTTTCGCTTAAGGCGTTGAGCGACGCCAACGATCGATTCGCGCGATATCTCCGGTCAGCGCGCGCGTAACATGGCACTGGTCACCGCGACGAGCGATTTTGAATCGGAGAAGGCCGCCGAAGCGCAAGCGCAGCGAGATGATCGGGTCTACCACGGACACCACTGATCAGGCAAAAATTCTCTCAGCAAAATCAACCAGATTGAAGCGAAATACACACCGGTTGCCAAAAACATCGTAAGCTTCGCCAGTCGGGGCAAGCGAGAGGACGCAGTCAAAACGATCAACGATGAGTGCCGTCGGCTTCTGGCCGCGCTGATCAAAGCAACCGACGGCTATGCGGACTACACGAACAACCGGGAAGTCGAGTTGGTTCGGGATTCGGAAGCGCGATATGCCGAGCAACGCAATGTATCAATTGCCATTTGCCTGAGATCCTTGTTCTTCGCGGTCGTCGCCGGTCTTCTGATTACACGCAGTTTATTACGTGCGCTCGGTGCAGAGCCGGACGCACTGGGGGATCGTTGCACGACGTATCGCGGCAGGGGATTTGAGTCCCGTTGCTCACGCGAGCCGACAGGTAGCGTACTTGCCTCGATGAGTCACATGCAGACTAGCCTTGTTGAGCTGATTGGCCAAGTTCGCACGGTGGCAGACAGCATTACAACCGGCTCGGCCGAGATTGTTTCAGGCAACGTCGATCTCTCATCGCGAACGGAGCAGCAATCGGCATCGTTGCAGGAAACCGCAGCCAGCATGGTGGAGGAATTGACCTCGACCGTGAAGCAAAACGCCGACAATGCGCAGCACGCCAGTGCGTTGTCCGCCAACGCGTCGAAAGTCGCACACGAGGGCAATTCGGCGGTCACCCAAGTCCGTCAGTACAATGAGCGAGATCAGCGCTAACTCGACCGAGATCGCCAAAATATTACCGGCATCATCGAAGGAATCGCATTTCAGACCAATATTTTGACGTTGAATGCCGCTGTTGAAGCGGCTCGTGCAGGCGAGCAAGGCCGTGGATTCGCCGTGGTCGCAAGTGAAGTGCGAAGCCTCGCCCAGCGCTTGTCCAGTGCGGCCAAGGATATTAAGGAATTGATCAACGCGTCCGTACAGAAAATACGGGACGGATTTACACTCGCTAATAAGGCTGGAACAACCATGTCCAACGTCACGCAAGCGATCGTGAAGGTGACGGACATCATGGCCGAGATCGCGGCCGCATCAACTGAGCAAAGCCGAGGCATCGCGCAGGTCAATCAGGCCGTGACGCAAATGGATGAAGTCACGCAGCATTTTGCTGCGCTCGTTGAGGAAGCCACGGCGGCAGTCGCTGGAAGATCAAGGCCGTAAGCTTAACGATGCGGTATCGGTGTTCAGGACCAGTCACCAGAGCACATCGAATGGACAGGAGTTCGTTTCGACGACGATGACGCGTCTTCAGTCTGAGGGCCCAAAGAAACGTCGAGCGCTCACGCTGCGGGCGCCCGCCGGCGCTGAAGCGTGGAAAACGTTTTGAGTTGCGAGAGCGTGCCGCTTAGCAAGCACGCGCAGTTCGCCCATATTTCCGCTGTGTTCTGGCTTGATGCGTCGTTATGCTCCTACCACCATGCTTCTCTGAGGAAGCCGTGCCGATCGAGCTAATCTGCCTTCCAACACGTGTTGTCGCCAAGTTAAGACGGGCATCGCTGACTGCACAGTTTGGAATTGAAACGCAAGCATGGCCGCATCATCACGCGTCGAGCGCTTTATGACGTTGGGGAACAGATCGTTCTTCAGCAATATGCCTTAAGCGGAGGGCAGTCTCCGGAAATGCTCGTAGATTTGTTCGCACTTTATATGGTCTTCTCCACCGCTCAATGATCGCAACGATCATGAGTATTCGTAGTGACAACACGTAACGCACCGGCATCTCGTTGTCGGTTCATTGGAAGCTGCTCTCTCAGAGGTAGCAGCAGCGACACTAGGAGGCACTCGGAATCCGAATGAGGTCTCGCCGTCGACCAGTTAGCGAGCGACGCATGCCCAGTTTGCCAGCCGTGCGCTTGTAGAGCGCGTTAAAAATGTCAACATTGCGGCTATAAAATAGTCTAGTCAACTCGGGACTTAAAGCGTCTTGATTACGGCGCGAGCATTACTCAACATGGGTTTGCAGGACGCGAAATAAAGTCGTCACTGCGTTGTTGAGGCGAACATCGACGCGCTGCCGCTGGCGTGGTCAAGGTTGCGGCCGACGTGTGCCGAGCCCATCGAGCAGCGCTAGACCAATTCGAGACATTCGACGTATAGCGAAGAATCGTCGATAAGCCACTGGTCGAAAGTTTGTCACCATGGGGAGCGTTATGTCGGACGAGCGCTTGCACAACGATTGTTCAGGCCCGTCCTACTCGGCGTCGCCGCAAGACAATCGCACGACGATCGGAGCGGCCCGGCTCTACGCTGATCCCATTCGATCCTCCATCGAGGGACGCTTGGAGGCCAACGTTCATGCAGCCCTTTTTATCCGCTTGGGATAACTGATCGACGAGCGATATTTCTGTGGCGAGAACGAACGGTGGGGACAGCGGCTGGGTCAAGTCGCATATAGCGCATTGCTGAGCGCATGACGTTCGGTCAATCACGAAAGCATTATATCGTCGCTCGTCGGCAAGGCAGTCGAGAACCGCCGTACGAATTGGGCGCTCGTGAAGTTGCGCTGTAAGCGGTCAGCGAACCCGTCTTGACGGACGATGGGTTACGCGACAGACGTGAGAGGCTGCCAGTTATGAGGCAGCAATGCTGCGATGTCGCTTGCCCTGTGGGTCGGCAGGCGGGATGTCCTTGAGATACGCATGGAGTTCGTGGCCGTTGAGTTATGCTGAGCGGATGAGGCTCATGATCGCAGCCCCACGTTGGCTAGCGCGGAGCGACCCTGCGAACAACCAGTTGGCTCTGCCGATGGCCGATGGACGTATTTGATTTTC
>LELG01000320.1 GCA_001045575.1 Candidatus Burkholderia pumila | reverse complement strand
ACGAAATTCTCGCGAGCCTCGAACGGTTTTGCGCTCCGATCCAAACGGTATTGAAATGACTGCCATGGGCATCGACACTGCTGCAGTTGACGAGGCAGTTCTCGCACGTCTTCGCCTGAGGCTTCATAGTCAAAACCACGCATGGAAAAGCTTCGATTGGGATGTGCTAAACCGGCTATACGAACTAGCTTTGCCTAACTTAAGCGACTAGCTCCTAAATGCGGTCGTTAAGCAGCTTCGCCCTGCTTCTTCTCAGCCAGCGCGGCGAGAGCGCGCGCGAAGCCGAAAACAGGAGCCTGCATAACGAACAGCAGCTTGGAGAGCAGTTCTTCGCGGCCCAGGATGTTGGCCAGCGCTTGCACGCCTGCCTTGTCCATCACCTTGCCTTCGTAGAAACCAGCTTTGATGATCAACTTGTCATTGCTCTTGCCGAAGTCGTTGACGACCTTGGCAGCGGCAATGGCATCTTCCGAGATGCCGTAGATCAGAGGACCGGTCATCTGCTCAGCCAGCGGAGCGAACGGGGTACCTTCGACAGCGCAACGCGCCAGCGTGTTCTTCAACACGCGCAGATACACCTGTTGCTCACGCGCTTTCGCGCGCAGCTTGGTCAGATCGCCAACCGTAATCCCACGATACTCAGCGAGCACCATCGTCTGAGCCTTCGCGACTTGCGCGGCGACTTCAGCGACGACTGCCTGCTTACCTTCTTTGTTCAGTGGCACGGTTAAACCTCCAGATTCGATGCACTCGGCGAACTACCCTCATGCACCACGTTCGACAACGGCGTCCGACTGTTAGGAGTATTTCGACCGGTTGGGTGAGCGTCTCACGACGACCGACAACCGATTTCATCCATTGCAAAACTGTTTCGGATTCGCCATCTATGTTGGCTTGAATTAAGGCGATGCCTGCCTGCTGCACCACCACCACGGGTCTTTGACAACCGGTTGCCGTCTCCCTACTGCGATTCGACAACCGCCCAAAGCCCTTTAGAAGCGCAGTCTTGCGACCACGCCTGAATTCTTACTGTGCCGCCAGCGTGGACTGATCCACGCGAACGCCGACACCCATCGTGCTCGACACAGCGATCTTGCGCAGGTAAACGCCCTTATTCATCGCCGGCTTTGCCTTCTGCAGCGCGTCGATCAGCGCAGAAAGGTTCTTATGCAGTTTCGCCGATTCGAACGATGCGCGACCGATCGTGCCGTGAATGATACCGGCCTTGTCGACGCGGAACTGAACCTGACCAGCCTTTACGTTGCGAACTGCTTGCGCGACGTCAGGCGTAACCGTACCGACCTTCGGGTTCGGCATCAGGCCGCGCGGGCCAAGGATTTGACCGAGCGTACCGACCACGCGCATCGTATCCGGCGAAGCGATTACGACGTCGAAGTTCAGATTGCCAGCCTTGACTTGCTCAGCCAGATCTTCCATACCGACCACGTCTGCACCTGCGGCGCGAGCCTGCTCAGCCTTGTCGCCTTGCGCGAACACTGCCACCCGAACCGACTTACCCGTACCTGCCGGCAGGACAAGCGAGCCGCGAACCACTTGATCCGACTTCTTCGCGTCGATGCCGAGTTGCACCGCAACATCGATTGACTCGTCGAACTTCGCGCTTGCGCATTCCTTCACGAGAGCCAGCGCGTCTTCGATCGCGTACAGCTTCTGGCGGTCGACCTTGCTTACGAACGCCTGGAGGCGTTTGGAAATCTTAGCCATTTACACGCCCTCCACAGTGATGCCCATCGAACGCGCGCTGCCTGCGATCGTGCGCACGGCTGCATCCAGATCAGCTGCCGTAAGATCCGGCATCTTGGTCTTCGCGATTTCTTCCGCTTGAACGCGGGTGATGTTGCCGACCTTGTCGGTGTGCGACTTGCTCGGATCCTTCTGCACTGCGGCTGCCTTCTTGATCAGAACGGTAGCCGGCGGCGTCTTCATGATGAAGGTGAAGCTCTTGTCCGCGAATGCCGTGATAACGACCGGCACCGGCAGCCCCGGCTCCATACCTTGAGTCTGCGCGTTAAACGCCTTGCAGAACTCCATGATGTTCAGGCCGCGCTGGCCCAGTGCCGGACCAACCGGCGGTGACGGGTTGGCTTTACCTGCAGGAATCTGCAGCTTGATAAAGCCGATGATTTTCTTTGCCATGTTGAAAACTTCTGTTGAACGCGTGAGCGTTCGGTGAGTGATAGCGCGCGTTCGGCCTGAACCTACTACTGAGGCTCTTCAACGATCATGACGCGGACCGTAAGCGCGAATCGCGCATAGCCCGAAAGCACGCGCGATGTATTCGTTAGGTCTTTTCGACCTGGCCGAACTCCAGCTCGACCGGCGTCGAACGCCCGAAAATCGTGACAGACACGCGGATCTTCGACTTTTCGTAGTTCACTTCTTCGACGTTGCCGTTGAAGTCGGTGAACGGTCCTTCCTTCACCCGAACCATTTCGCCAACTTCGAAAAGCGTCTTGGGCCGCGGCTTCTCGACACCTTCCTGCATCTGCGACATGATCTTTTCGACTTCACGCGGCGAGATGGGACTCGGACGATTGCGCACACCGCCAACGAAACCTGTGACCTTCGCAGTGTTCTTCACGAAGTGCCACGTTTCGTCGGTCATTTCCATCTCAACCAGAACATAGCCCGGAAAAAAACGTCGCTCGGTGACCGACTTGTGACCACCCTTAACTTCAACCACTTCTTCGGTCGGAACAAGAATTTGACCGAATTGATCCTGCATGCCAGCTCGTTCGATGCGCTCCTGCAACGCACGTTGCACGCTCTTCTCCATGCCGGAATAGGCATGCACCACATACCAACGCTTTCCACTCGGGGATGTCGGAGTATTGCTCATATCATTTCCAACCCAGAATCGCCGAGAAAATCACCCATTCGATCGACTTATCACTAAGCCAAAGGAAGATGGCCATGATCAGAACAAAGGCGAAGACCACAAAGGTTGTCTGAGTTGCCTCTTTGCGAGTCGGCCAGACGACCTTACGGACTTCCTTGTACGAGTCTTTGGCAAAAGCGATAAACGCCTTGCCCGGCGCAGAGAGAAGACCGACTGCGACACCCGCGATAACACCGACAGCAAGCGCTGCGCCGCGGACATACCACTCTTGACCAGAGAGCCAGAAGAACCCTACGAACCCGGCCAAGACCAACAATACGCCCCCCACCAACAGCATCTTGTCGCCGAATGTATTTACAGTTTCGACGGAAGGATTCGCCATAACATCTTAAGCAACGCCACTTGGCGCGAGAATTTGGCAGGGGCAGAGGGAATCGAACCCCCAACCTTCGGTTTTGGAGACCGACGCTCTGCCAGTTGAGCTATACCCCTAAACCATTTGAGGCCGGCGACTTCCGCCGACCTCGAAACCACTAACTACCGAGCAAATTTCTGGCTCTTACTCGATAATCTTCGCAACGACACCAGCGCCGACGGTACGGCCACCTTCGCGGATTGCGAAACGCAAACCTTCTTCCATGGCGATCGGGGCGATCAGCTTGACCGTGATCGACACGTTGTCGCCC
>LELG01000032.1 GCA_001045575.1 Candidatus Burkholderia pumila | reverse complement strand
TGGCGTGTGGCTGACAAGTCGAACAAGTCAGCGGCCTCATCACATCAAGCTACCTAGTCGTCCCGATCGCGGCAATCATGCCCCAGGCGCGCACGCTTCTACGAACGGCCTAGGTGAGCCGCTTACTGTGATGGCACGCGAAGGCGAACACATGGAATGTGGCGACGCGCCGCGCAAAAGAAAAAGCGCATGTCTCGAAAGAGGCATGCGCTTTGGTCTGAACGTTGCGCGCCTGGTGCGTGATGCTTAGCGTCTGGTACTTAGTGCGTCACCCGCGTCACGCCGCCGCTCGACAGCAGGCGAACGCGCTCGCCCGCCTGAAACATTTCACCGTTCGATGTCTGCGTGATCGCCCGCAGGTCGCCGTTATCCAGACGCACGGTGATTTCCAGGCCGTTCTTAGTGGCGACGTTGTTCTCGACCGCGTTACCCGCGACCGCGCCCGCCAGACCGCCGATGATGCCCGCGATGATCGAACCGTTGCCGCCGCCGATGGCGCTCGCCGCCGCGACGCCGCCCAGCGCACCGCCGCCCACCGCGCCGAGGCCCGAAGGCTGGCCGTTGTTCGAGCTGATCTTCACGCCGCGCACGCTTTCCACGGTCGCCATGTGCACCGTTTCCTCACGCTGCGCCTGCGACGCCGTATAAACGTCCGGCGAACTGCTGTTGTACGCGCAGCCGGTCATGGCGACCGAGCCGGCCAGTGCTGCCAGGAGCACCACACGACTTACCGTTTTCATACCTTTACTCCAAATTAATCACGACAGGCTGGTTCCGAACGCCTGCTGGTAACGCTCTTCAATGTCGGCGCGCGTTGGCGCGTAGGTTTGCGGCCCCTGATGTTCGATTTTCAGCGCACCCATCAGGCTAGCGAGACGCCCCGTCTTTTCCCAGCCAAGCTTGTTTTCGATGCCGTACAAAAAGCCACCGCGGAAGGCATCGCCACAACCGGTCGGGTCGACCACTTGCTTTGCCTGCACGACGGGAACGTCCAGCACACCGTCTTCATGATAGATCTGCGCGCCCTGTTCGCCGCGTGTAATCACGAGCGCTTTGACGCGGCTCCTGATGTCTTCGATCGACCATCCGGTCTTGTTGCTCAATAACTTGGCTTCATAATCGTTGACCGCCACGTAGGTGGCGAGTTCAATCATGCGACAAAGTTCTACACTTTCGAGAATGGGTAAACCCTGACCCGGCTCGAAGACGAACGGCACGCCCGCACGCGCGAAGCCTTCCGCATGCTCCCGCATGCCTTGTGCCCCGTCCGGCGCAACGATTCCCAGCGTGATGCCCTTCGCCTCTTCGGCGAGGTTCAGGTGCGATTCCATCATCGCGCCCGGGTGGAACGCGGTGATCTGGTTGTTCGCCAGATCGGTCGTGATGAAGCACTGCGCCGAATGCTGGTCCGGCAGCACGCGCACATATTCCTTCGACAAACCGAGCGAATCCAGACGGTCGATGTACAACTGCGCGTCTGCTTCGCCGAGCGTCGCCATGATCTTCGCCTCGCCGCCGAGCAGCTTCAGCGCATACGCGATATTGCCCGCGCAGCCGCCGAAATTGCGGCGCATCGTCGGCACCAGGAAACTGATATTCAGCATATGCACCTGGTCCGGCAGGATGTGATCGCCGAAGCGGCCCTGGAAGGTCATGATGTTGTCGTAGGCGAGCGAACCGCAGATGAGCGTAGCCAAGGCGAGCGTCCTTAAAGAGGGAAATTGAATCGCATACGGAGCGCGACGGCAGGCGCGATGTCACGCCTCGTATGCGCGGACCGCGACGCAAGCGCGTGGCGGTCCGCGCGCAACTAATTACTTTGGCACAGCCAGCGCTGCGTCATAATTCGGTTCCTGCTTGATTTCGGGCACGAGTTCCGAATGCAGCACCTTGTTGTTTTCATCGAGCACGACCACGGCGCACGCCGTCAGACCCGTGAGCGGGCCGCTCGTCACGTCCACGCCGTACGACTGCGCGAATACGTGTCCGCGGAACGTCGAGCCCGTCACACAATTTTCGATGCCTTCCGTCGTGCAGAAACGCTTGGCCGCAAACAGCAGATCGCCCGACACGACCACCGTGTTGTTCAGCTTCGATGCCGCTTCGTTGAAATTTGCGCGTGGAGGAAGCGCAGATCGGCGTATCGAGGCTCGGAACGATGTTCAGCACCTTGCGCTTGCCCGCGAAGCTGCCGAGCTTCAGTTCGCCCAGATCCGCGCCGACCAGCTTGAAATCGGGCGCCTGCTGTCCCGCGCTCGGAAAAGTGCCGCTGACGTCGATGGGATTGCCGCCGAGGGTGACTTGACTCATAGTTGCGCTCCCAAAATAGGTCGGATACCGACAGAATGTCGCGCGCCATCTGACGAAGAGAGGGCGCGCGTCGTCGTATGAAGCAGATGCAACGCGCGGCGGACTGCCGCGCGCTTTACGGATAGAAGACCTGCACGCGATAGTTTGCGGCGACGGCATCGCCCGTATCGAGACGAACCAGGACCGCGCTTTGCGGTGGAATACCGATGGCGAATATCGTACCCGGTCGGGCGTAATCCTGCGGCCACAGCACGCGGCGCATGGCGACATTGTTCTTGTCGTCGAGCAGCGTGAGTTCGAGCGCCGGGTAACCCAGCGCGACGTCCACGCGATTGCGCAGTGAAAGCTTCAGTTCGAGCTTGTGCGGGCCGTCGATCTGGCGCAGACTGGAATTCTCGATCTGTAATCCGTCGATATCGCGCGGCGGGGAAATGTTGCAGCCGAGTTCGTCGCAGACATCGACATAGACGGAATGCGAGTCGGGAATCAGCACCATCACTTCCTCGCGCTGCCACCACGCAATCTGTACAATCAGCAGCAACGCCAGCAACACGGCGCGATGATGCCCGTGATCCCGCCAGCCACGGCGCGGCCTGCCGACCGCCGTCTGACGCGATTCGCGCGTCACCGGAAACGCTTCGTTCGCGCTCGCGGGATGCGTGATGCCGGGCGGCTTCGAACCGAACGTAGGTTCTTCGCGTTCGCGGTCCGGCGTTTTGGCCGGTGTGGGAACCGGTGCCGGCGCGTTGCCAGCGCCTGCGTAGATAGTGCGGTCGTTGTCTTCATCGCGCGGACGCGGCGCTATGGGCGGCCTTCCCGCCAGCGATGCGCCCACATCAAACGTGCGCGGCGCGGCGACTTTAGGGCGCGGTGGCGGAGGAGGCGTGGGCGTCGGCGCAGGTTCTATTGCGGTCGCAGTAGCGACAGCCGACGGCGACGAAGGCCCGATCGCTACATCGTCATCGACAATGGATGCGTGCTGGATCTCGTCCAGCACGTTTTTTTCCTCCGCCAGTTCGAACCGGTGATGCGCGGCATCGAATACTTCCTGGCAGTGACCGCAGCGCACGCGGCCATCATGCGGCGCGAGCAGATGCGGGTCCAGCTTGAAGGCGGTTTCGCAGTGTGGGCAGCGGGTTGCCAGCGCCATGAGAGATGCCAAGCCTCGCGGCCGAAGTTGGAAGATGGCGCTATTCTAAAAGCTTTCGCGGCGAGTTCCGACAAGGCACACCCAGCCTTCGTGCTCGCGCCAGACGCCGATGTCGATCCACTTCGCATACGCCACCGCGACTTCTCCGCCTGACGCACGAGCACGCCCGACAGCGCGATCCTGCCGCCCGGTTTCACCTTCGACGCCAGCATCGACGCCATCAGTTTCAGCGGATTCGACAGAATATTGGCGACGACGATATCGAACTCGCCGGCCAGACATTCATCAGGCAAACCGTAGGTGACTTCCGCGCAATTGCGCTCGCTGTTCTGGCGCGCGGACTCGACCGCCTGCGAATCGATATCGATGCCATGAACCGGCTCCGCACCGCATTTCTTCGCCAGAATGGCGAGGATGCCGGAACCGCAGCCGTAGTCGAGCAGGGATTTGCCCAGCTTCACATGCTGCTCCAGCCATTCCATGCACAAACGCGTGGTCGGATGGCTTCCAGTGCCGAACGCCAGACCCGGATCGAGTTCAAGCACAAACGCGTTTGGATCCGGCGCGTCGTGCCAGGACGGCACGACCCAGATGCGTTCGCCGATAGAGATCGGATCGAACTGCGATTGCGTGAGCCGCACCCAATCCTGCTTCTCGACTTCGCGCACGGCGAAGGAAGACGTCGCCGTCAAACCAATTTCATTTGATGCCGCCGTCAGCAACACAGCCGGATCGGCATCTTCGGGCAGCAACGCCACCACGCGGGAACGATTCCACCCGCTCTTCTCAGGCACGAGACCGGGCTCGCCGAAGAGCGGTTGTTCGTCGGGCGTGTCGGCATCGGTGTCTTCGACGGACACCGACAGCGCGCCGATATCCAGCAGCACATCCGACAGCGCTTTCGCGTGTTCTCGATCCAGCTCGGCGATCAGTTCCCGGTAACTCATATTCATTTCATTGCGCGTTCGTTTCTTCAGCGACAGCGGCCTGACGAGCCGCCAGCTTGTTTTCGAGGTAATGGATGCTCGTGCCGCCTTCGACGAACTTGGCATCGATCATCAGTTCACGATGCAACAGAATGTTCGTCTGAATGCCTTCCACGACCATTTCCGACAACGCGATGCGCATGCGGTTGATTGCCTGCTCGCGCGTCGTGCCGTAAGCGATCAGCTTGCCGATCATCGAGTCGTAATTTGGCGGGACGAAGTAGTTGGCGTACGCGTGCGAATCGACGCGAATGCCCGGACCGCCCGCCGTATGCCATGACGTGATGCGTCCCGGCGACGGCGTGAACTTGAACGGATCTTCTGCGTTGATACGGCATTCGATCGCATGTCCCTTGAACTGGATGTCCTTCTGGCGGATCGCAAGTTTCTCGCCTGCCGCGATGCGAATCTGTTCCTGCACGATATCGATGCCCGTGATCAGCTCCGTCACCGGATGCTCGACCTGCACGCGCGTGTTCATTTCGATGAAGTAGAATTCGTTGTTCTCGTATAGGAATTCGAACGTGCCCGCGCCGAGGTAGCCCATCTTCTTGCAGGCATTCGCGCAACGGTCGCCTATGCGCTCGATCAGACGGCGCGCGATACCCGGTGCCGGCGTTTCCTCGATCACTTTCTGGTGACGGCGCTGCATGGAGCAGTCACGCTCGCCGAGCCAGATGGCGTTGCGGAACGAGTCCGACAACACCTGAATTTCGATGTGCCGCGGGTTCTCCAGGAACTTCTCTATGTAGACCTGCGGATTGCCAAACGCACGGCCGGCTTCTTCGCGCGTCATGTTGACCGCGTTCACGAGCGCCGCTTCCGTATGCACGACGCGCATGCCGCGTCCGCCGCCGCCGCCTGCCGCCTTGATGATAACTGGATAGCCGATTCCGCGCGCAATGCGCACGATTTCCTTCGGATCGTCCGGCAACGCGCCTTCTGAACCCGGCACGCACGACACGCCGGTCTTGATCATGGTCTGCTTGGCGGTGACCTTGTCGCCCATCAGGCGGATGGTTTCGGGACGCGGCCCGATGAACGTGAAGCCCGATTGCTCGACGCGCTCGGCAAAATCTGCGTTCTCGGAGAGGAAACCGTAGCCGGGGTGGATGGCTTCGGCATCGGTGACTTCGGCAGCGCTGATGAGCGCCGGCATGTTCAGGTAGGAGAGATTCGAAGGCGCCGGGCCGATACACACGGCTTCGTCGGCCAGCTTGACGTACTTCGCTTCCTTGTCGGCTTCGGAATAGACGACGACTGTCTTGACGCCCAGTTCGCGGCACGCGCGCTGGATGCGAAGCGCGATTTCGCCGCGGTTCGCAATAAGGATTTTTTCAAACATAGTGGGTCGGCTCATCAACGGGCGCGCACGAGCAGCCCTCGGGAATCGAATCGGCGGCGCGCTTGAAGAATTGCCAGGCAAAGCGCGCCGGCGCAGTAAAGCCGCGCTGCGGGAATGCGGTAAGCATCCGGAAGCACGGCTGATTGCACCTTTAGTCGCCGATCACGAAGAGCGGCTGGCCATATTCGACCGCCTGACCGTTATCGACGAGGATTTCCTTCACCACGCCGCCCTTGTCTGCTTCGATCTCGTTCAGCAGCTTCATCGCTTCGATGATGCACAGCGTCTGACCTTCCTTGACCGTATCACCCACTTGCACGAACGGATCCGCGCCCGGCGACGGCGCGCGGTAGAATGAGCCGACCATAGGCGACGTCACGACATGGCCCTGTACGACGGCGGCAGCGGGCGTCGCCGCGGTGCCTGCCGCTGCGGGCGTTTGCGGCGGGGACATGAAGACCGGAGCGGCATTCTTGACGATGCGAACCTTGCCTTCGCCTTCCGTCACTTCCAGCTCGGAGATGCCGGATTCAGAAACGAGGTCGATCAGCGTTTTCAGTTTACGAAGGTCCATCGAAAAATCCTCTTTCAATACTTGGAGACCGGACTGCCCGGTGCTTGATTTGGCTTATGGGTGTTCCGACTTGGCTCAGCCGCGAGCGAGGTCAGATTCAACGGCGAGGTAGCTGTTGAGCACAGGCAGTTGATTCATGGTCGCTTCGGATTGTACGGAATTCGGCGCACTTTAGCGCTATTTAGAGACTATTGTCTAGTTTTACCGTTGGGAAACCTTTGGAAGCAGCGAAGAATTTACCAGCTAATGAGCACGCGTAAGGTGAAATTCCGCATCGTCGGCTTTCGACACGCTAATTAGTTGCTTAAACCCGCAAACTATTCGAGGATTAAGCCGCCAATTTTTACAGGGTGTCGAGTGTCTTCTTAAGCTCCTCTTCGTCGATTTCGCCCAATTTTGTCGAGCGAACCACGCCTTTTGCATCGATTACGACAGTGAAAGGCAGCCCACCTGCCTTATTGCCGAAGCTACGCGCAAGATCCGCGCCGCCGAAACCTGTCACATAGACCGGATAGTCGACGTGGACCTTCTGCAGAAAGTCGTTGACGTTCTTCTCGCTGTCCACGCTGAGCCCAATGAACGTGATGCCTTTCTTCTGATACTCGCGCTGCATGGCCGAAAGCGCCGGCATTTCCTTTACGCACGGCCTGCACCAAGACGCCCAGAAGTTGACAACGACCGGTTTGCCCTTGAACGCCGAAAGCGGCTGCGACGTTCCAGACGTGCCGGGTGGCGTCGTCTTCCAGAGTTGAGCGACAGCACCGCCAGAGCTGGCGGCTTGCGTCGTGGCGACGGAATCGGTGCCGGTGAAGACGTGGCCCGCGTAGAAGCCGCCGACCGTCGGGGCAACCGCGACCACGAGAGCGGCCAGAATGCGTGTGCTTTTCATGAGCGTCGGAAAGATGCGTGTGAGAGTCAGTCCCCGACTTCAAGCGGCGGCGTATCGGGATGATCGAGCAGCGCGCGCACCGTGGACGCATTGGCGCGCGCCTGTTTGCCGCGCCCGTCGGCGCGCAGGTCGTCCGTGCTGTACAGCGCGATATAAACGCAAATCGGCTCTTTGCCGCGATTGCGGACCAGAAAACTCAGCGTCTCGACGTAACTGCGTCCTTCAAAGTGCCGCGTTTCGGAACCGTCGTATTGTACATTCGCGTTCAGCAGATAGATGGCGACTTCCTTAGGATTGTCGCAGAAGCATTGCAGATGAATCAGCGCGGCGGCGGATATCGAGGCAGGCGCGAGCATTCCGAAATCGCGCGCCTTTCAGTAATCGCTATTTCTTAGGCGCAACGCGCACAGCTTCCTGATGATCGATCGCCGATGCGCGTTCGTAGCCTTCACGCGCCACGGACCGTTCGACGTAATCAAACAGCACGCCTTCGGGCGCGATCACCTTCGCCATGAAGGCGATCTGCAGCGTGCTCGCCACCAGAATATCCGTCGCCGTGAATTGCTCGCCGAGCAGCCACGGCTCCTCTTCCAGCGCGGATTCGATCGCATGTTCCACGCGCGTCAAGTCGCCCCAGCCGAAGCTCACCGTGTTGCTTTGCGCGCCCGTCATGCGCTCGACCATCGCCAGTTCCAGACATGAGCCGGTGAAAAACATCCATTGCAGGAAGCGGCCGCGGGTGGGGTCATCGAACGGAATGCCCAGGCCTGCCTGCGGATAGCGATCCGCCAGATACAACAACAGCACCGCGCCTGACTCCGCCACGCACGCGCCGCCGTCTTCCAGCGCGGGAAGCTTCGACACATGGGATTGACGCGGCAGAAGGCGGCGTCGTTTTGCGCGCCCGCGCGAATGTTCACGAATTCCAGGTCGTACGGCACGCGCAGTTCTTCGAGCATCTACAGCGCGCGGAAGGCGCGGGTCTTCGGCCAGTAAAAGAGCTTTCATCTTCTTATCTCGTTGTCCAGTTGAGTCCGGCGTTCAGGTTAGACCTTCGGCGCCGCTGTTTTGCATCGGGTTAACGTTGGGCCATCGCAGAACAGAGTCGATTCTTCTTGCATATTTCGAAATCAAGCGAGTTGCTTGCGCGTTGCGCGGCAATCGAGGCGAATTCGCAAAAAACATTCCGGATTTGTCGGCGAAGAATGGCGTATCGCCTCACATAAAAAAGATTGGAGATTCGATGAGCGCGCGTGTTCCCGCATTGTCCCCCGCTCTATCCGACTACCAGCTCAGCGACAACCTGAGCGCCACAAAAGGCCGCATCCTCCTCACGAGCACGCAAGCGCTAGTTCGTTTCCTGCTGATGCAGCGCGAGATCGACCGCACCGCGGGCTTGAACACGGCGGGCTTCGTCAGCGGATATCGCCGCTCGGCATGGTCGATCAGCAATTGTGGAAGCGAAAGCGTTGCTGGTGTCGCATGACGTGCGCTTTCTGCCTGCGATCAACAATGAAGAACTCGGCGGCACCGCCGTGCTCGGCACGCAGCGCGTCGAACTGGACAACGAGCGCACCGTCGATGGCGTTTACGCGATGTGGTACGGCAAAGGCCCCAGCGTCGATCGCGCCGGCGATGCGCTCAAGCACGGCAACGCGTACGGCTCGTCGCCGCATGGCTGCGTGTCATCGTCGATGCCGCATCAGAGCGATCAGACGATGATTTCCTAGCACATGCCGGTGGTGAATCCGTCGAACGTCGCGGACATGCTCGATCTCCGGCGCGTGGGTCGAGTTCAAGGCGATATCGGAGACCGTCGAATCTGGCTCGACTGTCGGTCTGGATGCGCTTCAAAAAGACTGGAAAACGCCCGAGGGATTCACACCGCCGAAAGACGGCCTGCACAACCGCTGGCCCGATCTGCCAAGCCTGACAATCGAAGCGCAGCACCGGACGCCCGCGAATCATCGTCACGATGATCAGACAATGCCCCGCTTCGTTCGTGAAGCCGGTCTTCTGCAAGCCAACCTGCTACGCCGCCCGATACACCAGCGGATCGTGTTGTGATACACTAGCCTGGCCCGTCGCGTCGCTGAACACGAACTTCTGATGCGAGGTCGCATACTCGCGGATCTTCGGGTAGCGATACGCGGCGCGCGCCATCCGCGTGAGATCACGTGCCGTCATACATTGCGCGGCGACAGTCCCGTCGGATCGACGAAATGCGTGCGCGTCATATGCAGCCGTTTGGCGGTTCGATTCATCGCACGCACGAAGCCCGGCCGGCCGAATGATCGCGGCTCAACGCAAACGCCGCCCGGTTCTCGGACGACATCAGCGTGATATGCAGGCGCGCCGACCGGTAGGCGCGAGCGCGACCAATTGAGGCGCTCCACATCAGCATCCATGATGCGAGCGGGTTTGGTTTGACCAGTGAGCGTTTCGAATCGATGACAACCATCGCGGTCATCAGCTTGGTGAGCGAGGCTATCGGCATGTGCCGATCCGCATTCTTTTGATAGAGTGTGCGCCCTGATTGACATCGATGGCGATCGCCGCCCGCGACGACACCACGGGCGTGCTCACATGGTGTCGATGTCGATGATGATGATGATGACGATGATGAACGACGCGCTTGGCCTGCACGAAGCTAATGAACAGCAGGACGAAGAGAAGAAGGCCCTGACGCGTTCCTGATACGCGTCAGGGTGAATGAAGCTGGCGTCATGCGACGTAGAAAGCGAGCGGAAAGAAGCCGATCACCGTAAAGGCCGAAGCTTAAAAACGGCCGCGCGAACGCATGGCGATCGATACATCGACGATCAACGCCAGCGCCAGCGCGCAGGCCCCGACCGCGAACAGTAGGCGATATTCGCCGCCCGTCATCGAAAAAAAACGAAGGACAGGCCGTACGCGGCCAGCGCCTGCATCACTGCGAAACTGGTCGTCGCTGTGCGCCATGCAACCCCCTTCTGCGCCGCCGGATGATGCGCCAGCAACTCATTCACGCGCCCCAACACCAGCGGCACAATGCCCGACGTAAACACCCCGACCACGATGCTCGACACCATCAGCCCGACCAGCCCGACACCGAGCGCGGGCATCGCCACCGCGATCATCTGCACGACGAAGCCGATGCACATCGCCGGCCCGAAGCCCGTGCGATCCGCGAGATGCCCGCACAGCAGGGGCTCGACGATCGAGCCGAGCAATACAACACCCAATACTGCACCCCCGCATCGACGCCCTTGCCGAGACCGCGCGCGACGAACTCGACGAGAAATCATATGCGGGACAAGACTGACCGCGTTCAGGTCGTATTCCGCGAAGAGCGCGCGCAATGCAATCGGCGGACGTGCGTCAGTGGCACGATGCGGCCCCGCGGCCACAGCGGAAGCGGTCTGCTTCGGCCAGCTCGCAGACAACATCGTGACTGCATTGCAGATAGTCGGGAGACGGCGATGACTAGCTCGGGAGCATGACGAACCTCCGTGGGAATGAATTGTCGCCGCTGGCGACGCTTTCTCACCATAGCGACGCGGATCCGCGGTCCATGCGCGCTGTGCGAAGCGTTCGGCGCGAAAGCGAAGCTTCGTCCGCGCTTCGCTTTCAAGGCGCGTGCTTCGCTCGCCGGCGGCGGAGCTTCGAGTCGCATGCATAAGATCGACCGCACGATTCCCCTGAAGCGCGAAATCCGCCGATGAGCGACGAAAAAACCGAGCAGCCAACCGAGGAAAAGCTGAAGGACACGCGCAAGGACGGCGAGGTATCGAAGAGTTCCGATCTCATCGATGGCGTCCTGCTCGTCGGCGGCGTGATCGCGCTGATCGCGGCGGGTGACGACCTCGTCGATGCGGCGCGTTCTTCGCTCGAAATCGCGCTGCGTTTCGCGAGCGGCGCGCACGACATGGTGTCGCTCGCGGTGGCGTTGCAGCAGATCGGCTCCCGCATCGTCGATGCGGTGGCAATTCCCGTTGGCGTCGCCATGCTCGCCGTGTGTCTTGCGCTCATGCCGCAGGCCGGCTTCCAGATATCGATGAAGCCGGTCTCGTTCAATCTGCAGGCCGTCAGCCCGATGTTGGGCTTCAAGAAGATTTTCTCGGTGCACACGCTGATCGATCTGGCGAAGATGCTTATCAAGAGCGCGACGGTCACCATCGTCATGTGGCAGACCGTCAAGGGATTCTTGCCGATGATCGTCGGCTCGCTCTATCAGCCCTTGCCGGAACTGTCGCGGCTGTTCTCGGGCATGATGCTGAAGCTGTTTGGCATCGCCGCCGTGGTGTTCGTGATTCTGGCGGCGGCAGATGTGAAGCTGCAAAAGTGGCTCTTCATCCGCAGCAAGAAAAATGAGCAAGGATGAAGTCAAGTGCGAGCACAAACAGAACGAAGGCGATCCTGTCATCAAGGGCGACCGGCGGCGGCTCGCGCGCGAAATGGCGAACAGCGCGCCGCGTCCGCGGGTGGGTGCGGCGAGTGTGATGGTCGTGAATCCGACGCACTACGCGGTGGCGATCCGTTATGCGCCTGAGGAAAATCCGCTGCCCGTCATCATCGCCAAGGGATACGACCAGGAAGCCGCGCTATTGCGCCGCGAAGCGCAACTGGCGGATGTGCCCATCGTCGACAATCCGCCCGTGGCGCGCGCTCTAACAAGATGGAACTCGGCGCGCCGATTCCCGAGGAACTGTTCGAAACCGTCACAGCGATTCTGCGCTGGGTCGAATCGCTCGGCGCGCATTCATTGAACGAGGTCTGAAAACGATGCTCAAGACGCTCAAACTCCCCGCGCAGGCGGCGAAGTTGCGCTGTTGGCGCACATCATTGCGATGATCTCGCTGATGATCTTGCCGCTGCCGAAATTTCTCATCGACATATTGCTGAGCCTGAATCTGGCCATAAGCGTGACCCTGCTCATGATTATGCTCTATGTGCCGAGCATTGTGTCGCTGTCTTCGTTTCTTACGCTGTTGCTCTTTACGACGCTGTATCGCCTGTCGCTGAACATCGCTTCGACCAAATCGATTTTGTTGCATGCGGAAGCGGGTGACATCATCGACAGTTTCGGTGAACTCGTGGTCGGCGGGAATCTGGTGGTCGGCATCGTCGTGTTCACGATCATCACGGTGGTGCAGTTCATCGTGATAGCAAAAGGTTCGGAGCGCGTGGTGGAAGTCGGCGCGCGCTTCACGCTCGATGCGCTGCCCGAGCCATTCGCCAA
Source organism: Candidatus Burkholderia pumila (assembly GCA_001045575.1). GTDB lineage: Bacteria > Pseudomonadota > Gammaproteobacteria > Burkholderiales > Burkholderiaceae > Caballeronia > Caballeronia pumila. Next base: position 6,485 of record LELG01000032.1, on the reverse strand, counting down.
CCCCGGACGCATCGTGCTTGCGCATGTGGCGGGGACGCTTGCCATCGATATCGATCTGCAACGCTATCCGGCGCTGCACATTCTCGCGGCTTCGACGGGCGCGCGTCGATTGCGGCCGCGCTGCTTTCACCGCTGACGGAAGCACTGATCGCAAGCGGAACCGGCTCATGGCGTGTGTCCGCCCTTTCTCGCGCCGATGCCTTCGACAAACCCGCCGACACACTCGGCGCGCACCTCGACATGACGTTCGAAGGACGCGCGCATCGGGCTGTGATCCACGCCGTGCTTGCGCTCTTCGAACGGCGCATCAGGAACACGAACACCGTCGCAAACATGATGGGTTGCAACGTGCCGGGGCGCATCGCCATTGGCGCACGGCATATCCAGTTCGGTGATCTCACGGGACTGTTGCTCGTCGTCCTTGGCGATCAGCATTCTCCATTCTCCCCTTCGTCGCAATGGTCGTGACCTGCTAGCATGAAAGACCGTCGTCGTGCTGGGACTATTGTGCAACGCGCTCGGCGTGCAGTAGGTTCCGCTGAACATGGTGCTCAACGGCATCGCCATTCTGGTGTCGGCGTACGTGCTCGCGCCGGTCGTTATCAGCGGGACGCATAGCATGTCGGGCTCGCCCATGACGGGCGAATCCAGCTCGCAGCAAGTGATGCAGGCGTTCAGCGCCGCGCGAGAGCCGTTTCTCGCGTTCCTCGCCAGCCACGCCGACGAACGCGAGAAACGCTTCTTTCCTGCGCTCTGCCTCGCTCGTGTGGCCGAGAGAAGAAGCGAGCAAGCTGACCGAAGACGATCTGTTCGTGCTCGCGCCGTCATTCACGCTGAGCGAGCTGACGGATGCGTTCAAGATTGGCTTTCTGTTGTATATCGCGTTCATCGTGGTCGATCTCTGATTATCGCCAATATGCTGCTCGCGATGGGGGCTGAATCAGGTGCAGCCGACCAACGTCGCCATTCCGTTCAAGCTGCTGCTGTTTGTCGTGATGGATGGCTGGTCCACGCTCATTCACGGCCTCGTGTTGACGTATAAACGACCTCGAAGTGAGATCGATATGAATCTGGACGCACTCACCGGCGTCACCGCGCAAGGCATGCTGCTGTGTCTCTACTGCTCGTTGCCGGTGGTGATCGTCGCGGCGGCGGTTGGCCTCGCGGTCTCGTTCTTTCAGGCGAACACGTCGTTGCAGGATCAGACGCTGCGGCACGGCGTGAAGCTGTCGCGGTCGTCGTGATCATCGTGATCGTGGCGCCGTTCGCGGCGTCGGCGGTGCTGCATTTCGCCAATCAGATGATGCGCACCGCGCTGCCGCTGTGAATCCGAAGATCAACGGCGATGCGCGCTCCGAGGCGCTCGCGCAGGCCGACCGTGCGCGCGAAGACCGCATGCAGAGTGATGCAAAAGCGGATCATCAGGCCACGTTATATCGTGGCCAGACGACATTTGCGCATGCGCATCGGGCGCACGCGCAATTGCTGTCGAACAGGTTGTGGGCGACTGCGGGCGCGGCTGGCGCAGGCTCGCACAACGCAGTGAGGCAAGTTCAATGCGCCGCGCAGGACGGCGCGCCAAGTGCTGAAGTATCGTATCCGGGCGCGCATGCTTCGATGTTTGCGGTCGCCCATGCATCGTGCGAGAAGGTTGCGCGTGTCGCGTGACGACGGCCGGGGCGGCGGGCAGCAAGAGCAAGGCCAGCCGGATCAGGGCCAAGGCGGCGGCCAGCAGCAACGCGATCAGAACCGCCGCGAACGCTCATGGCGACGCAGTTCGATACAAGCGGTGCCGGTGTCTCCGGCCAAAAGCGCGACCGTGTTCGATCACACGACAATGAATATCGCCGACGCCTGCTGCGACGCCCTGCTCTCTCTCTCTCTCTCTCTCTCTCTGCGCCGCCAGCTTGCGGCAAATCCGCACGCACGTATCGATACATCGCTGTTGCGTCTCGCGCGCGAAGCAACCGCCGCGCGATTCGCGCAGGGTGCGCTGGACGCGGGCGGCATTAGAGAAATCAGGGCGCGGCTTATCGAACGCGCGGACAAGCACGCGGCCCCGTCGCCGTGCACGGCGAGCTTCAATCTGCTCGCGGGCCTGCATCTTCTGATGATGCAACCGCCCGCCGCGCCGCCCGAACGCTTCGCATGCCTGACGCCGCGTGGCCGAGCGATCTGGCGTTGCTCTCGACCCTGCTCAACGGCCCGCCGGAAGTCGGCGAAGGCGCAGGAGCAGGAGCAGGCGAAGACGATGCAGCCGAAGGCGCGACGCACTTGAAGAAACGCCACCGTTACGCTTACGCGGGCATCGCCGTGGCGTGCACGGTAGTGGGTGTCGCGGCGGTGGGCATCAGCTTCGCGCTGACCGCGAACGTGAGCCGCGCGGCCATCGCGCCGCCCGACGTGCAAATGGAACAGAAGCTCGATCGCGCTCTGGCGCAAGCGCATCTGAACGAACTGCACATCGCGCCCGATGGCGCCGCAGGCGAAGACGGCGCACCGCGCGTAATCGCCTGCGGCATGGTGCGCACCGCGAACGACGACTACGTGGCGCGGCAGTTGTTCGAGCGCATGAAGCCGGACATCGTCGAGCGCCGCTACGGCGTGGCCGACGACACGACGCGCGGCATCCGCGACGCGATCGGCATCGACGGTGTCGAGGTGAAGTACTACGGGCAAGGCGTGTTCACGCTGCCGGGCACGGTCGCGGACAAGCAGCGCGTCGAACAGGCGCTGGAGCGCGTGAAGGGCGACTTCGGCAAGCGAATCCGCGAGATTCGCATCGCACTGACCGACGTGGCTCAATCTGTGCCCGCGCCGAAGAAAGGGACGTATATCGCACTGGTTTCATCGGGCGACGTGCAGTACGCGCAAACGCCCGATGGCGTAAAGCATATCTACACGGCGGCACAGGACGAAGCGGCGTCTGACGCTGAACCCGAGTTGCCGCATTAATACGGAATCAGGAGAGGCAAATGTACGAAGCGCTGGAACAGGCGCCGCGCGACAGCGCGCAAGCGGTCAGCAGAACGCCGGGCGGCAACGAACTGGACCGCAACAACCGATCGAAGATCTATCAGGGCTTGATGGCGGCGAGCCGGGGTCATCGCGCAATCGCGCGAGCAGAAATAGGCGAAGTAACCAGGCAAGCACACACACGCGCCGTTGAAGACAAAGCGGCGCGCGACACGAATTCCGCGTGACGCGCGCGGAACGCCGTGACGGGACGACGCCGCGCGCACGCACCGCACCGCCACGGCCTGCAACGCGCCATTCGACGGCGCGGGCCGGGCGAGCGGTCCGCATCGAATGGCTTCTCTCTTCCTCTATCACCAAGGAGTGCATCATGGGTACGGTTACCTCGACGGCAGGCAACGTAGCAGCGAGCGGCTCGGGCGCAGCAGGCAGCAGCATCAGCACGGACGCGAGCACGAGCCAGATTGCCGCGAACGCGCAGCAAGACCTGGAAATCGCTCAGGCTCAATCGCAAGCCAGCGTCAAGCAGGCTGCCGGTGAAGCGCTCAAGAGCGGCGCATCGGGCCTGAAGGATGCAGCCAAGGCTTCGTAAGCGACATGTGAGGCATTGGCGGCGCGAGTCAGATCTCGCCGCCATCGCACCCTTGTGCCGGCATCGTCGCGTGCCGGCGCTTTTCGTTTGGTCCGATGCCCATGAGTGCAGCCCGCTACGAAACGTTGATCGAAGCATTGTGCGCCGCCGCCGGCCTGCCCGATGCGGCTCATGTGCTCAACACGCGCTCCATCGAAATCGAAGGTTTCGACGTGCGCCTGGACTTCTTCGAGAGCGACGAAGACGCACTCTACATCACCTTCCAGTACGGCGCGCGGTAAGCGCGGGCCGCGCGCTGACGGTGTTCCGCCTGATGCTGGAAGCGAATCTGCTCATCTACGCGCAGGATCAGGCGCAACTCGGCATGGACACGGGCTGCGTCGTGCTAATCGTGCGTGCGCCCTTCGCGGACGATCTCGACGGCGAAACGCTCGCCGACATGCTGTCCCACTATGCGGATCATGGCCGCTACTGGCGGCAGAACATCGTTAAATCGAGCGACGAGCGGTTCGAAGGCATCGCGACAGGCGAGTTCGTCTGGCTGCGCACGTGAAGCATCCGCGCTTGCATGCGTAGCGTTCCCGCATGACGCGGCGGTGAATGCCCATGCTGCCATCGGCACGATGACGGCGTGCGCATACGCACGTCAAACAATATGCGATAGTCACGGCGGCAACGCACAACAAGCGGACGATGCATGCGGCTTTCTCGCGCCAGAGCCAGACCACTCACCGCTTGCATGAAAGAACAGGAAACTCTCTCCACGCCCGGAGCGCGTTACGCGCTTCGGGCGCTTCAAACTGCGGCGCGCGTCGCGCACGCTTTCGCTCGACGGGGAAGCGGTGCCCCGTCAGCGACCGTGCGATGGACGTGCTGCTCGCGCTCGTCGATACGCGCGGGCGCATCGTTCCGGTCGGCGACTTGCAGCAGGGCTCGTCGCCGCCGGTCGCCAACAACAGCGTGTAGGCGCTGGTCTCGCAGTTGCGGCGCGTGCTCGGCGACGACCGCGATCTGATCGAAACGATGCCGCGGCGCGGTTACCGGCTCACCACGGAATGGGTCGAAATACGCGACGAACTCGACGATGCGCCCGCCGCTTCCTTCTCCGCTATGCAGGCCGCGCAGCATCGGTCGATGCAAGCGCCGGGCGGCATCGCCTTCGATCCCGATCCGCTGGCGCATCTGCCGCTCATTGGCCGCGACGCCGCACTCTCCGAACTGACCATGCGCATCGCGCAGGAACGGCTCGTCACGCTGACGGGCGCGCGGCATCGGCAAGACGCGGCTCGCGCGGGAATCGGCTCCACGCGTGGCGGCGTTGTTCGAGGAGCGCGTGCACTGTGAATCGATCTCGGCGCGGGCACGCCGCCCGCGCATCTGGCCGAAGCGATCGCGACGCAGCCCGACACGGGCATCGATGCGCTGGCGGCGAGTCTCGGCGGGCGTGCCGCGCTGTTCGTCATCGATTATGGCGGGGAGCTTGCGCAGGAACTCGCGGGCGTGATCGAAGCGATGCTCGCGCAGACGCGCGCGAGCATGATCGTCTGCGACAAGCGCGCCGCTGTTCGTGCCGGGCGAATATCTGCTGCCGCTCGCGTCCTTGCGCTTCATCGATCTGTCCGACGCATCAAAAACTCTTCACGATGCAATTGCATGCTCTAGGCGCAACGGCGGACGACACGCATTCCCGGAATCGCTTTGATTTGCCGTGCAGTGTCGGGTAATCCGCTCGCGTTGCGGCTGGCGGCGTGGCAGATTGCGGGCCACCTCCGGCAACGCTATCACCCGATGGGACCGCGATTTCCGCGCGATGCTGTCGCGGTGCAGCGGGCTTGCATGGGAGTCCGCTGCCTGCGGATCGTGCGGTGCGGACCGTGATCGCCTGGCGTTTCGATGCGCTCGCGGAACCCGCACGGCATGCGCTGCCTGAGTCTTTGCGCGCGTCCGCTGTCGTGGGCCGATGCGCAGTTCATCGCGTCATGCGGCGAAGCGACGTTGCGCGACAGTCTGGAAGCGGGCCTGTTGAGCGCGCACGACGACGGCATCGTCCGGCTGCACATGCATGCCGCGGTCCGCGATTACGCCCTTACCCAACTCGTGCTTCATGCAGATTACGCTTTCAAGCCGCCGATGCCGACTGTCGAAACAGCCGACCGCGCGTTGATACGCGACCTGCTGACGCATACGGACATGCTCGGCTCGCGGCCATTTCGGCGTAGCAGTTGCATTACGAATGCGAATCGGGGCAACTCGTGGTGCTCGACATCACCATGCAGAACACGACGCGCGATATCGGCCTGACCTTGCGCGCAGGCAGTACGCTTTCGCCGGCTGCGCGCGTGTTGATCGACGCCATTCGTCTCACCGTCGATGAACTTGGCTATGCCATGATTCATTCCAATGCGCCGACGCACTTCACCTGACATGCTGTAAGCGATTCTGCATGCGTGCGGCCGCATGCGTTAGCTTGGCGTCTTTACATATTTGCACCTTCAGGGAGACTCGATGAATCCGCAGCAATGGGAATCGATGGACGAATATCTTTGCAGTAAAGACGCACGGCCATGATGAAGCTTTGGAAGCTGCTTTAAAGGCAAAAGAAGCGGCAGAATTGCCGTCGATCAATATCGCGCCAAATTAAAGCAAATTGCTTTATTTACTGGCCAAGCTGCGCGGCGACAACCGCATTCTTGAAATCGGTACGCTAGTGTCATGAGTTGTAAATTAATTTCATTATCAATCTTTGTTGCTTGAGAGGGGGAAGGGAAGAGTTGATTGAAGAGGCGCTCGGATTCGCGCAGCCCCTCCTCGGTGAGCACAACGGACTTCGCGTTGTTCACGGGGTTGCCAATCATGCCTGGTTCGTATAGCCGGTTTAGCACATCCCAATCGAAGCTTTTCCATGCGTGGTTTTGAC
>LELG01000319.1 GCA_001045575.1 Candidatus Burkholderia pumila | reverse complement strand
CGTGGGGCTGCCATCTACCGGCAACTGCGTGCGCTGGGCGCGCCGTCTCATGAGGTTCAACAGGTGGCGGCTAACAGTCGCCGCTGGTGGCGCAACAGTGGGCAGTTGCTCAACAGCGTGCTGAACCTTGCTTACTTTGATCAACTGGGTGTTCCTCGACTCTCATAACCTCAACTTAACTTCCCGAACCGCCCGGTGCGGACTCCCATGCCGGGTAGTGTGGCATAGGGGACGGCCTTACGGCCGTCCCCTATGCCGATTGGCGAAACAGAGTCTTTCCGCTCATCCCAAAAAAACTCCCGGACTACAATCGGCCTTGCCCCATCATTTGGTAATCCGCATTATGAATACGAGGATCAAACTCTGGCTCGCCGCCGCTGTCGCTCATGTCGTTCGGCGTCGTTTCCGAAGCGCAGGAAAGCGTGGAATACAAACGCGCCCAGCAGGCGCAGCAGCAGGGTCTTACTTCTCGCTCGTGATACCGGTGGCAATCTGCTTCCAAAATAGACGCTCGATCTCATGCCGATGCGACGGTGCACCTGACGAGCGCATCGCTCCTCGGCCTGTCAACCGATACATCTGTTTTGCACTTCGTCCCATGCAACACCTCCTCGATCAAAGGTGTTGCGACGACCGGTTGAATCCGCCCAGTACCAGATGTCGGCCTATCGACGGCTGCTGAGCCAGAACGCTCTCTAACGCAGAGCATGTCGCGTAAGGGCAATTAATTGCCTTGACAACGCCGCAATGGAGAGCTTCTTCGGTACGTTAAAGTCTGAGTGCTTCCGGCTACACCGCTTCCACAGCATCGAACAGTTGCAAGCGGAGCTGAACCGCTACATCTACTACTATAATCACGATCGCATCAAGCCGAAACTGAAAGGGCTGAGCCCCGTGCAAAATAAAGCACTCAGCCATTGGCCGCATAGTCTTTAACTGTCCAATTTCGTGGGGGGGCAGTTCAGAACCGACGCGCCTCTTTGTATAAATACTGTCATATCATGAACCGTGCCCGAAGCGTTGCTGCATGAGGCTCATCCGTGTGAATGGTGGTAAGTTGCTGTTGATAACAAACAAAATAATAACACGATCGACGACGATGTGCAAACGCACTATCGTCGTCACGCGTCGATAGCCGCTCAATCCCTTGTCGGGCTTAGGATTGCGCCGATTTGCTTCTTATCCGTTTAGTCCACTTTTGCAAACCGTGCGGGTAAGAAAAAACGGTCATGCGGACCGGTTTTTACGAAGTTCGAACACGTTCAGGCTTGCGGCGGAACATAACCCTGAGCTGTATCTGCGCCTTCGCCGAAGAAGTACTTCTCCGTTTGCTTGAGCAAATACTGACGGGCGCGCGGGTCTGCCATGTTCAGGCGATTCTCGTTGATCAGCATGGTCTGCTGCTTCAGCCAGCCTTGCCACGCTTCCTTCGATACCATTTCATAAATGCGCTTGCCGAGTTCGCCCGGCAGCGGCGGGAAATCGAGTCCTTCGGCTTCCTTGCCGAGTTTTGCGCATTGAATCATTCGGGCCATTTTGTGTTTCTCCTGAGTCGGGTAGGGTGCGGATGCATCGCGCGTCGTTAATTCATGTTCAAAGCTGTTTCATCAGCACGAGCGATTTGCGCTGCCAGTTATAAAGGCGGCGGCGGTCTTCCGGCAGATCGTCCACGGTGACCTTCACGAAACCGCGCTTGAGGAACCAGTGTTCGGTACGCGTCGTTAGCACGAAAATGCGCGTGAGGCCGCGTGCGCGTGCGCGCTGTTCGATGCGTTTCAGAAGCCGCTCGCCATCGCCCGAACCTTGCGCTTCCGGCGCGACCGTCAGACACGCCATTTCGCCGATGCGCTCCTGCGTGTACGGATACAGCGCCGCGCAGCCGAACAACACGCCATCGTGCTCGATGACCGAGAAGTGATCGATATCGCGCTCGATCTGGTGACGTCCGCGCCGCACGAGCGTGCCATCCGATTCCAGCGGCTCGATCAGCGTGAGAATGCCGCCGACGTCGTCCGGCGTGGCTTCGCGAAGGCTTTCGAGGTTCTCGTAGGAGATCATCGTGCCGACGCCGTCGTGCAAGAACAGTTCGAGCAGCACGCTGCCGTCGAGCGCGTACGGAATGATGTGGCTGCGCGCCACGCCGCCGCGGCACGCGCGAATGGTGTGCTTCAGATAGAATGCGGTGTGGCCCTGAAGCTCGCCGCTTTCCTGAAGACGATACGCATCGTCCAGCGACATTTCGCGGATGAGTTCGCCTTCCGTATCCACCAGACCGGGGATTTCCGTCACGAAAATGATCTTGTCGGCGCGCAGCGCAATGGCGGCGGCGGACGCGACGTCTTCCATCGACAGATTAAACGCTTCGCCGGTCGGCGAGAAGCCGAGCGCCGACAGCAGCACGATCTTGTTGCTCGCCAGCGAATGACGGATGGAATCGCCGTCGATCTTGCGCACGACGCCGGTGTGCTGAAAATCGACGCCATCCAGAATGCCGACTGGACGCGCCGTCACGAAGTTGCCCGACACCACGCTGATGTGCGCGTGCGCCATCGGCGTGTTCGGCAAGCCCTGGCTGATCGCAGTTTCGATATCGAGGCGCACTTCGCCCGCCGCTTCCTTCGCGGATTCGAGCGCGAGCGCGTCCGTAATCCGAAGTCCGTGCGAGAACGACGACTCCACGCTGTGCAGGCTCAACTGCTCGTCGAGCTGTGGACGCGAGCCATGCACCAGAACGACGTGGATGCCCATCGCGTGCAAGAGACCGAAGTCCTGCACGAGCGCGTTCAGGCGTCCTTCCTGCACCAGTTCGCCGCCGAACGCGACGACGAACGTTTTGTTGCGGAACGCGTGAATGTATGGCGCGACGGAACGCATCCAGTCGACGAACTGGGCGTGAGGATTCGGCACTTTCGGCTCGGGCTGACCGGGCTGCGACGGTATCGTGAAGTCGGTTTGGGAATTCATGGCCGGATTATAATGCGACGCTATGCCGAATGTTTCCCGATCCTCACGCCCTGGCCAAACGGACAAGGCTCAGTCCGCCGATAAATCCCCCGATCCTCTGGAGCAGCTTAAAAAGCTGAAGGAGAATCTTTTGCGCGAAGCGCGCGAGAGTTCGGCCTCGCCTGAAGCCGGGTTGAGCAAGAAGGAATTGGCGGTGCGGAGATTCAACGCCGATGCCGCGCGAAACGAAACCTGTGCAGGTTCCCAGGCCGAAGGTCGAAACAACGCCGGCACCGAAACCACGCGTGCCGGAAACGAAACCGTCACCATCGCAGCCGCGTGCCGATGCGCCGAAGCGCGATGCATCGAACGTGGATGCTGCGAAGTGCCGTCCGCAAGCCGAAACGAAACCGCGCGATGAACGCCGCGAGCCACGCGACCGCGTCCGCCGCCCAACTATCACGCCCAATCCGATCCCGCCGATCACCTTCCCCGAAGCGCTGCCCGTCTCGGGCCGCCGCGAGGAAATCGCGCGCGCCATCGAAGCGAATCAGGTCGTCATCGTCAGCAGCGAAACCGGCTCCGGCAAAACCAAGCAGCTTCCGAAGATTTGCCTCGCGCTCGGACGCGGAACTCGGCAC
>LELG01000318.1 GCA_001045575.1 Candidatus Burkholderia pumila | reverse complement strand
CTACTCCGACCTCTGCTGACTTCTCGCTGCGGCTCGACGCCGTCACCCTTTCAGGCATGAGGCAAGATCTCCCCAGGTAAGAACCCACTCCTTCATCGCACAACCGCCGCATCTACGCCGCCTGACCGTATGCGTTCCAGGAACGACACCCCTCAGAATCAGTTGGCAGAATTTATGGGGTGTGGAGTAGTGCGGATTAGCGGAGGTCGAGCGGCATTTTCCAGGGAAGCAGCACTTCGTAATCGTCGACGGTGTCCGAGAACACCCCCCTGCGTCCAACGCAGAATGGGCGAATCGCGTTCTCGCAGGGATTGTTGCTAATAGGCCAACTACCGTTCTCGGTGTAGCGGATCAACTTCGGCCACTGCTCACGCAGGTAGGTAAAACCTTTCCCAAGCAGGCTTTTGGGTACGACACCGGGCGCCTGCTCAAGCATCAACGCGTTGATCGCTTGAATCACGCGTGCGCTGTATCGTCGTCGCATTCGCTGTCGTCGCTGCGAGATCCACGTTGCACTGCGCCACGCTCCGCGATCCAACTCCCCCGACTCATACTCTTCTACAACTGCCAGCTTGAACTGCTCTGTGTACTTCGCCATGGAAAACACCCCAAAGGTTGGATCAATGTTCAACTTTTGGGGTGCAGTTCAAAAGCCCCGGGTCCAATGTTCCCGCGTCCTTGCAGACGCGGTCACCTGCAAAAAAGCCTTATGCCGTGAGCAGCGAGCGCAACACGAACGGCAGAATCCCGCCGTGCTTGTAGTAGTCGACTTCGATCGGCGTATCGATACGCAGCAGCACTTGCACGCGATCTTCCTTGCCGTCCTTGCGATGGATCACCAGCGTAACTTCCTGCTGTGGCTTGAAGTCGTCGCCCAGACTTTCGATGTCGTACGTTTCTTCGCCCGTGATGTTCAGCGACTGGATGCTGTCCGAGCCCTTGAACTGCAGAGGCAGCACGCCCATGCCGACCAGATTCGAGCGATGGATACGCTCGAAGCTGCGCGCCACGACTGCTTTGACGCCGAGCAATTGCGTGCCCTTCGCCGCCCAGTCACGCGACGAGCCTGTGCCGTACTCTTCGCCCGCGAAGATGACGGTCTGCGTGTCCGCGTCGATGTACTTCATCGCTGCGTCATAGATGGACAGTTGTTCGCCGCTTGGCTGATGGATGGTCAGGCCGCCTTCGACGCGCGTGCCGTCTTCCTTCGCCGGGATCATCAGGTTCTTGATACGCACGTTCGCAAAGGTGCCGCGCATCATGACGTCGTGGTTGCCGCGGCGCGAGCCGTAGCTGTTGAAGTCAGCCTTCTGCACGCCGTTCGCCTTCAGCCACACGCCAGCCGGCGACGTTTCCTTGATGGAGCCTGCCGGGGAGATGTGGTCCGTCGTCACCGAGTCACCGAAGATTCCGAGCGCGCGTGCGCCTTTCACGGCGGGGATCGAGTCTGTCGGCTTCATCGAAAAGTCATTGCCGAAGAACGGCGGCTCTGCGATGTACGTTGACTTCGGCCAGTCATAGACCTGACCGCTTTCGCCCGCGACCTTGCTCCACAGATCGCCTTCCTTCGTGAGCTGCGAGTAGTTTTCCTGGAACGCCTTCGCATCGAGCGTGTACTTGAGCAGCGCGTGGACTTCGTCGCTCGTCGGCCAGATGTCGCCGAGGTAGATGTCGCGGCCATCCTTGCCCTTGCCGACTGGCTCGGTCATCAGATCGCGCGTGATGTTACCGGCGATAGCGTACGCCACGACCAGCGGCGGCGAAGCCAGGAAGTTCGCGCGGATGTTCGGGTGAATACGCGCTTCGAAGTTACGGTTGCCGGACAGCACGGCAGCGGCCACGACGTCGTTCTTCGTGATGGCGTCGTTCAGTTCCGGCGTCAGATCGCCCGCGTTGCCGATACACGTCGTACAGCCATAAGCCGCCAGCGTGAAGCCGAGCTTGTCGAGGTACTGGAGCAGATCCGTTTTCGTCAGATATTCCGTGACGATACGCGATCCCGGCGCCAGCGACGTCTTGATGTGGGGAGCCACCGTCAGACCGGCTTCGACCGCCTTCTTGGCCAGCAGGCCAGCGGCCAGAAGCACGCTCGGGTTCGACGTGTTCGTGCACGACGTAATCGCCGCGATCAGCACATCGCCGTTCTTGACGTCAATGCCATCGGTCGTCTTGTACGTTGCGTCGAGTTCGGCGGCCTTCTTGTTGAAGCCATTTTCGCAGACCGGCTTCGAGAACAGATCGACGAACGTGCTCTTCACATTGCCGATTTCGATACGGTCTTGCGGACGCTTCGGACCTGCGAGCGACGGTGCGACAGTCGACAGATCGAGCGTCAGCGTCTTCGTGTAGTCGATGTCGCCAGCCTTTGGCACGCCCCACAGCTTCTGCGCCTTGAAATACTGTTCGAACGCCTTAATTTCGGCGTCCGTGCGGCCCGTGCCCTTGAAGTAGTCGATGGTCTTCTCATCGACCGGGAAGAAGCCCATGGTCGCGCCGTATTCCGGCGCCATGTTGCCGATAGTCGCGCGGTCCGGCACGCCGATGGATGCCGTGCCTTCGCCTAAGAACTCGACGAACTTGCCGACGACCTTCCCCTTGCGTAGCATTTCGGTGATGGTTAGCACGAGGTCGGTTGCCGTGCAGCCTTCGCGCAGCTTGCCCTTCAGCTCGACGCCCACGACGTCCGGCGTCAGGAAGTACACCGGCTGGCCGAGCATGCCCGCTTCCGCTTCGATACCGCCCACGCCCCAGCCCACCACGCCGATGCCGTTGATCATGGTCGTGTGCGAGTCGGTGCCAACGAGCGTATCCGGATAGTAGACGCCGTCCTTCTTGTGCACGCCGCGCGCGAGATATTCCAGATTGACCTGATGCACGATACCCACGCCCGGCGGCACGACCTTGAACGTGTCGAACGCCTGCATGCCCCATTTCATGAACTGGTAGCGCTCGTTATTGCGCTGGAATTCAAGCTTCATGTTCAGGTCGAGCGCGTCCGGCTCGCGGAAGTGATCAATCTGAATCGAGTGATCGACGACGAGATCCGCCGGCACGAGCGGCTCGATCGCCTTCGGGTCGTTGCCCGAACGCTGAGCGACGCCACGCATCGCGGCGATGTCGGCAAGCAGCGGCACGCCGGTAAAGTCCTGCAGCACGACGCGCGCGACGACGAACGGGATTTCATCGACACGGGCTGCGTTCGGCTTCCAGTTGGCGAGATGCTGGATATGCTCTTCCGAGATCTTCTTGCCGTCGTAGTTGCGCAGCACCGATTCGAGCACCAGCCGGATAGACACCGGCAGGCGTTGAATCTTGACCTTTAGTGCGTCGCCGAGTTGCGGCAACGAGTAGTACTTGCCTTTGCCGGAACCGTTGTCGAATTCCTTGAGCGTGTTGTGGAGATTGTGGGCCATGTTTATTTTCCTAGGACTAAGACGTAAGGCTAGTGTCATGAATTATAAATTAATTTCATTATCAATCTTTGCTGCTTGAGAGGGGGAAGGGAAGAGTTGATTGAAGAGGCGCTCGGATTCGCGCAGCCCCTCCTCGGTGAGCACAACGGACTTCGCGTTGTTCACGGGGTTGCCAATCATGCCT
>LELG01000317.1 GCA_001045575.1 Candidatus Burkholderia pumila | reverse complement strand
ATGCTTCGCAAAGCCTTCACCAGGCTGAAGCCTGAAGATCGACCAGTGCTTCATTCCGTTCAAGGCTGGCAATATCGCCTCTCCACCTACAGCCACTTGCTGAAGCAGAGTACCGTCAGGCCGAGCATGTCCCGGCGCGGGCACTGCCTCGACAATGCCGCCATGGAGAGCTTCTTCGGTACCCTGAAGACGGGGTTCTACTACGCCAACGAGTTTCGTGATCTCGACGATCTCGAGAAAGGCCTGAAGGAATACATTCACTACTACAACCACGAGCGAATCAAGCTGAAAGCCCAAGGGGGGCTCAGTCCCGTCGATTATCGAGTTTGCTTCGCTCCAGCATAGCCATCAATCTTCCAACTTTCTGGGTGCGGTCCAAATGTGTCGGCCACAAGACCTGTTCGCCGTAAGGCAGCGTCATCATCTCGAAGGGCTTCCGGCCCGCGTGAATCGCCGCGAACGAAATATGCGAGCGCGGATGCCAGTCCTGCGTCAGCACCACATGCGAAAACGCCGATGCGAGCCGGTTGATAACCGGCTCGACTTCATCGCCGTGCGCGACGGCGAGCGTGCCGCCCGGCATGAAATCGTATTGCACATCGACGACGAGAAACGCATCTTTCACGGATTTCATGATTTAGCCTGGTTCAGGTATTGAAGCGGCCGTCCGATGTCGCGAGTTCCGTCACACGCTCGGCCGGTAGCCACGAGTATTTGCGCATCGCGCGTTCCACGGCAGAAAGGCCGAGTGTGTCGGCATAAAACATGGGACCACCGCGCCAGAGCGAAAAGCCGTAGCCGGTCAGATAAACCATGTCAATATCCTATGCCTTCTTCCATTATCTTCACACCTTCGTTCACGAGCGACAGCACGAGCCGCTAGACGATTTCTTCATCGCCTATTTCGCGCGGTTCGATGCTCTGCTCCTTCGAATACGCGACGATCATGTCATCGACCACGGGCGATGGCTGCGCATCGCACTTGCCCGGTTCGTAGTCGTACCAGCCTGCGCCAGTTTCCTGTCCGAAGCGTCCCGTTTCACGTAGGCGATCCGCAACATGCGAGTATGGCAGATCCGGCTTCTCCTGGTAGCGCCGCTTGCGGATCGCCCAGCCGATATCGTTTCCGGCGAGATCGCTCATGCGGAACGGGCACATCGCAAAGCCGAACGCTTCGATCGCGCGATCGATCTACGGGGGCAGCGCGCCTTCGTCGAGCATGAATAGCGCCTGCCGGATGTATTGCTCGATCATCCGGTTGCCGATCAAACCATCGCATACGCTTGCTACCACCGCCGTTTTCCTGATTCGCTTGCTCAGTTGCATGACGGTTGCGAGCATGTCCTTTTCAGTCTTCTCGCCGCGCACGACTTCGAGCAGCTTCATGACTTCGGCCGGACTGAAGAAGTGCATGCCGATGACATCGCCGGGATGTTTGGTGTACGCGGCGATCTTATCGAGATTGAGAGTCGATGTATTCGATGCGAGAATCGCGCCAGGCTTTGCGATTTCATCAAGTTGGCGAAACACTTGCTTTTTCACGCCGAGGTCTTCGAACACTGCTTCGATAAGCAATCTGCTTGCGCGAGCTCCGGGTAAGCAAGCGTTGGCTGAATCAGTGCCATGCGTGCTTCGACTTGCTCCGACGTGAACTTGCCTTTCTTCAACTGGGCGTCATAGTTGCGCCGGATCGTGGCGATGCCTTTGTCCAGCGCTTCCTGCTTCGTTTCCAGCAGCACGACGGGCAAATCCGCGTTGATGAAGTTCATCGCGATGCCGCCGCCCATCGTTCCCGCGCCCACCACGCCGAGACACCTGATATCGCGCGTCGGTGTTTTCGACGGGACATCGGCGATCTTGCTTGCGGTGCGCTCGCCGAAGAACGCGTGACGCAGCGCGCGGCTTTCAGGTAACTGTACGAGGACGAGAAAGCATTCGCGCTCGAAAGCGAGGCCACGGTCGCAGCCTTCCTTCACGCCCTTTTCGATGGCGTCGATGCATTTGTGCGGCGCGGGGGAAATGCTTTCGCTTTGATAGCGATGCTCTCCCGAGCGAAAGCGATCACGCTCGCAGCGTTCTCGTGATCGATCTGGCGATCGCGTGCTTTGGGCTGCGGGCCGCCTTTCTTCGCGGCGCGTTGGGCGAATGCGATGGCGGCATCGAGCAAATCGCATTCGGTCGTCTCATCGAACAAGGCGGGTTTGTGCCAGCTGTTCGGACTTGACCGGCGTGCCGGTCACGATCATGTTAAGCCCCGTCACGCGTGGCAGGCGCTGCGTGCCGCCCGTGCCTGGCGCAGACCGAACTTCACTTCCGGCAGCACAATCGGCGCCCCCGGCGATGCCACACGGTAATGCGCGCTTAAGGCCAGTTCGAGACCACCGCCCATTGCGACCGAATGGATCGCCACAACGACCGGCTTCGCGCTGCCTTTGACCACCTTGATGATCGTGAGCAGCGTTGGCTCCTACGTGACTTTCGGCGTGTTGAATTCGGTGATGTCCGCGCCACCTGAAAACGCCTTTCCCGCTCCGATGACGACGATGCTCCCATCTTCGTTCGCCCGTCCGATGCCTTCGACCATGCCCTCGCGTGTCGAATGTCGGAGGCCATTCACGGGCGGATTGTCGAGCGTGAGGATGGCGATGTCGTCACGCGTCGTGTAGGTCACTGCCATGAGCGTGTCTCCCTGTCTTGCGGTTCGCGTTATTGTGAAATGATCGTGTCAGATTACACAAACGAGCCCAGCGGTTTAATTAGCCATTTGGATGAATGGTCTTATCGAATGGGGATGAGTAAGTTGATTCGCAGCGTGCCGGATGTTTCGGCATGAATCGTTGGAATCCTACTTAAATATGTTCGAAGGACGCGTCGTCACGCAGCGAACGAGAACTGGTTGTGCCGGGAACATTGGCCCGTGTTTCTGAAATGCTGCACAGGAAACAAGTATCGAATGGCCGGCCTGCGGGCCGTCGGATGGTGCATTGGGGGGGCGCTTGCAGTTGAAGCGCAATGTGAGGACGTATCGGCCGGGAGGGAAGACTGAACTGGTTCAAAGAAGAGGAGAATATCGAACCTCAAATTTCGTGACGCAAAAGGCTGCACCATATCCGCAGTATTTAATCATGCTCGTGCGCATCCGAGCCGATCGACGTTCGTTAATCGAGGAGTTGTTGCATGCGATTCAATTTTACGAAGGATGGCGAGATTATGCGGCTCGTCGCCATGGGAATGATGCATAACTCATCATGGAATTGCTCACCGCCGATATACTTGTCTCGAACGAAAGGCGATGGAGAATCCCTGCTTATGAGCGCGTCGAAAACAACCGTATAAAACGCAAATTCTCAGCTAAACTAAAGAAAAATATCGGAGCCATTCCATGGCCTTTACGTTTGAAATTAAACACGTTACGAAGTTCCCTAACCGGAAGATTAGAGTGTTAGATAGGACAGTTTTGAAGGATTCTGGCGTGACGGAAACGTCGAGCTAGTGTTATGAGTTAAAAATTAATTGAATGATTAGCTGCTTACTGTGCGATGGACGGCACGTACTTCAAGAGGTGGCGAAGAGCGGAAGACCCAAGGCGGAACTCGTGTTGAGTTGAGTGACTCGGAGCGCGAACAACTCAAGGCATTGACAATGCGTCGCAAGACA
>LELG01000316.1 GCA_001045575.1 Candidatus Burkholderia pumila | reverse complement strand
CCGCTGGCGGCGCAACAGTGGGCAGTTGCTCAACAGCGTGCTGAACCTTGCTTACTTTGATCAACTGGGTGTTCCTCGACTCTCATAACCTCAACTCAACTTCCCGAACCGCCCGGTGCGGGGACCCCCCCATGCCGGGTAGTGTGGCAGGGGCACGGTGCTACAGCTGTACCCTATGCCGATTTGGCGCGAATTGGCTAGATGATGTCGAATTTGCATATGGCCCATTGATTCCATGGACATTCGGCACGGTATTGAAATCAGCCCTATAATAACAATTAGAAGCTTAATTGGAGATTTCGAATGAGCGCTGTCAGCGACACCCTCACGACCGAAATGCCGATGCCGTTCGTCTTCACCGACGCGGCCGCAGACAGGGTCAAGCAATTGATCGATGAAGAAGGCAATCCGGATCTGAAGCTGCGCGTGTTCGTGCAAGGCGGCGGATGCTCGGGTTTCCAGTACGGTTTCACGTTCGACGAAGACGTCAACGGAGACGACACGGTGATGAACAAGGCCGGCGTCCAGTTGCTCGTCGACGCGATGAGCTACCAATACCTCGTCGGCGCGGAGATCGACTACAAAGACGATCTGAACGGCGCACAGTTCGTGATCAAGAATCCGAACGCGACCACGACGTGCGGTTGCGGATCGTCGTTCTCGGTCTGAGTAAAATTCAACGATTCAAGCGATGTAAGCAAAACGGAGCCTTCGGGCTCCGTTTTTCGTTTCCGCACTTCAGCGTTTCAGCGCGTATATATTGGGCCGAGTACGCGTTCACCCGCCGCGCCTGTCACCGATGCCAGATTCCCCGGCTCACGCGCGATGCAGCGCATCGCCAGCTAGGCAAAGGCTTCGACTTGTTGCGGCGGGACACCGAGCGATTCCGTCGTCATGACAGGGACATTGCGATGCCGCACTTGTCCAGAGCTTCTTGCAGCATTTTCAGCAGCACGGGATTGCGTGCGCCGCCGGCAAACATATTAACGGCGCGGGCGTCCGATGCATGGCGCTCGATTTCGCGCGCGACCGTCACGGCGGTCAGGGCCGTGAGCGTCGCCTGAACATCGGCGGGAGCCAGACCGGGGAACACTACGAGTTTCGCGTCCATCCACGCCGGATTGAACAGATCGCGGCCTGTACTCTTCGGCGGCGGTTCCGCGAAAAACGAGCTCGTCGAGCAAAGCGTTCAACAGCGGCTGAACGATAGAACCTTGAGCCGCAAACTGCCCGTCATCGTCATACGCGTGCTTCAGCTGGCGAAACGCCCATTCGTTGATCAACGTGTTCGCCGGGCCGCAGTCGAAGCCGCGCACCGCGCCGCTTGCCGGGAGAATCGTGGTGATATTGCTGATGCCGCCGAGATTGCAGACCACGCGCGTTTACCGAGGCGTGCCGAACATGACCGCATGAAAGGCGGGAACCAGCGGCGCGCCTTGCCCGCCCGCCGCCACGTCGTGGCTGCGAAAATCCGCAATCACGTCGATGTTCGTCATCTCCGCGAGCATTGCCGGATTGTTGATCTGCCGCGTGTAACCTTTCTCCGGCCGATGCCGCACCGTCGGCCCATGCACGCCGATCGCGCGGACTTTGGTCGACGAACAGCCGATCATGCTCTGCAATTCGTGACAGCAGACCGCGTAACGCGTGGCAAGTGCGTTTGCCGCCAGCGCTTTGCGTTCGATCTCGTTGTCGCCGGGCGCTTACAGCGCGAACAGCGCATCGCGCAGACCTTGCAAGAATGATACATGTGCCTCGTCCAGCACGACCGGCGTCTTGCCCGCCGCGAACTGCACCGCGACGCTATCGACGCCGTCCATGCTGGTGCCCGACATCAGACCGAATTACACGCCATCCGCTTTGCCGGTTTCGACTGCTTCGGGTTTCTTGCCCACGCTGCGCTCCTTGTCCGCATATCCGCCCAGCGGCGATTGTTTGCGTAACCGGCACCGTCGTTAAGCGCCCGACACAGGTCAGATACGCCAAATTGGGCCAAAATGCCAAGTCATCGCGTAAAATCCGTTGTTCGAAAAGCAATTGCGCGCGATTTCTTCATATTTGCCGCGCCTCGGCGTCACGCCGAAGATCATCGCTGTCAGTCTCGCGCCGCCGTCCGTGCGCGCCCGCATCGAACCCTTTGACTTCACAAGCCGCAAGCATGACCACTGATTCCAACGCACCCGCCGCGCAGAAATTCCCGATCACCGACGAGGTGAAGAACGCGCTCGCCATCGCCAAACGTGGCTGCGACGAACTGCTGATCGAAGACGAATTCGCGCAGAAGCTCGCTCGGAGCGCCGCGACGGGCAAGCCGCTGCGCATAAAGCTCGGACTGGATCCGACTGCGCCGGACATTCATATCGGCCATACGGTCGTGCTGAACAAGATGCGCCAGTTGCAGGATCTCGGCCATCAGGTGATCTTCCTGATCGGCGATTTCACCTCGCTGATCGGCGATCCGTCCGGCCGCAACGCCACGCGCCCGCCGCTTATGCGCGAGCAGATCGAAATCAACGCGAAGACGTATTTTGAACAGGCCGCACTCGTGCTCGACCGCGAAAAAACCGAAATTCGCTACAACAGCGAATGGTCCATGCCGCTCGGCGCCGATGGCATGATCAAGCTCGCATCGCGCTACACGGTCGCACGCATTCTGGAACGCGAAGACTTCACCAAGCGCTTCCAGGGCGGCCTGCCCATTTCCATCCACGAATTTCTTTACCCGCTGATGCAGGGCTACGACTCCGTCGCGCTGAATGCGGATCTGGAGCTCGGCGGCACGGACCAGAAGTTTAACCTGCTCGTTGGCCGTGAATTGCAGAAGCAATATGGCCAGGAACAGCAATGCATCCTGATGATGCCGCTGCTCGAAGGTCTCGACAGCGTCAACAAGATGTCGAAGTCGAAGAACAACTACGTTGGCATCAGCGAAAAGCCGAGGGACATATTCGGCAAGCTGATGAGCATCTCCGACGTGCTGATGTGGCGTTACTTCGAGCTGCTGTCGTTCTGTCCGATGAGCGAGATCGAAGGCTATAAGCGAGAGATCGAAGGCGGCCGCAATCCGCGCGATTTTAAGGTGATGCTCGCGCAGGAAATCGTCGCGCGCTTTCATTCGACGGCGGATGCGGAACGGGCGCTCGAAGACTTCAACCATCGCGCGCAGGGCGGCGTGCCGGACGAGATTCCCGCAGTGACGATCGCGGGCGCGCCGCTGGCCATCGGTCAATTGCTCAAGCAGGCCGGACTCGTGCCGTCGACGAGCGAAGCGCTGCACAACATCGAGCAGGGCGGCGTGAAGATCGATGGCGCGACCATTGCCGACAAGGGTTTGAAGGTCGATGCGGGCGAGTTCGTCGTGCAGGTTGGCAAGCGCCGCTTCGCTCGCGTCACGCTGACGGCCTGAGCGGATGATCGCGCTCATTCAGCGTGTGAAGCGCGCCGACGTGCGCGAAGCATCGGGTCGTGGAAACGGGCGAATTCGGCGCGGACAGGCAGGTATCGCTCATCAATGACGGGCCGATGACTTTCTGGCTTCAGGTGCGTCCATGACGACTCAGGTTCTATTTATCGTAAGCAATGGGATGGACGCTCCCATCTATGACGGCATCGATGTGCCAGAGTGGAAGTGTCGTCAACCACTCGAACAGCGGGAGCGCCCATCATGGAGATTACAACGATTGGCATCGACTTGGCGA
>LELG01000315.1 GCA_001045575.1 Candidatus Burkholderia pumila | reverse complement strand
CTTCGTCGACTCGCCGCGAGTCAGAACCTCTGGATGGTATCGACTTCGTGACCGACCTCGGCATAGACAGGCCGTGCGAGGTGAGGAGAGAGGGACTCCCAACGCATATTGTTTTCCGTCGAGCCTACATCCACGCCTGTCGCACGCGTCCGAAACGAATTGTGCAGACGCTCCTTAATAATTCAATTAATTTTTAACTCACAACAACACTAGTATGCCTGCTGTTGACTCCTGCACAGCGATCAACAACCCTTGCGAGCCGTTCAGTCCTGATTCCAGGACACCGCACAGGCCTCCCGAGGTAAGCACAACCGCCTTCACCACACACCCGTCAGATCTACCAACCCGGGCCTTGATGGCTATGGACTTCGCGATCATTGGCTCGCTCGTCCGCCCGGGTAGGCCTCACATCTGGTTTCTGTTCGTCAGGTCATGGCTTTATGTTACACGCTTCCTTCAGACCTCGCCTCACGACGACGCCCTTGCGTTTCGCTAGTCCTTCACCACCATCAGGTTGGACAGGGGGGACTCCCACCCCCAAGCTGTTGCGCATGCTCGGCGCACCAAAAAAAAGCCGCCTCTCAAACGAGGCGGCTTGTGCCGGATGATAACTCCTGGTGTCTTTTAATCGATCTGATCGGCTAGCAACGCCATGATCTGACGTGCCTGCGGTAAAGAATCCACCTGCCCCTTGTCATCGACGATGGCCACGCGCGTCTGTTGTTCCGTGACCGCGTGAACATTGACCTGATACTGCTTGGCGATCATTTCCTTGCGGCCGTGGAAAAACTGGCTCCAGAAGCCCTGTTCCGCCGACGTCTTGTCGTTCGGATCGACGTAACGCACGTAGTAGACGCCCTTGTTGCGGGCGCGGTCATCCACCGTGAAATTTGCGCGATCCAGCGCGAGTCCGACGCGCAGCCATGCGCGGTCATACGCTTCCAGCAGCGTTATTTCTGCCGATTGCGCTTCCGGCACGGCTTCGTTGCGGATCGGGCCCCGGCTCGAATTTGCTACGTTCTGCGCGGCGACGGCTGCGGCCTTCGAGTCCGCGGGCCTGGCTGCCGCGCTCGTTGCCGATGCGCCCATCGCACCTAGCACGACGCCCGGCAGGCTCGCATCCGTCATCGCAAGCGACGACATCAAACGGCGCAGATATTCGTTTTCCAGCGCGGGATCGTTCGGGCGCGCCTGCCACTGGCTCTGGTCGTTGTTCACGCCGGCCAGCGCCTCGCGCATGCCCTTCTGGCTGATGAACACATACGTGCCGCCATTCGGCGCGGCCTCCAGACGCGTGCGGTACTTGTTGCGCTCGGCCGTCACATACGAATTGCCGCTAGCCTTGGAAAGCGTGTCGCGGATCAGACCGTCGGAAATCTGCGGATGGGTTTCGTTCCAATCGGTTTCCATCACGCTTTTGTCGCGCGAATCGACGACCAGCAGGAAGCCCTGTTCCTGCCAGAAACGGCGCACCTGCGGCCACACGGCATCTGGCGCTTTGCCATCGACGACGAGCCAGCGCTCCGCGCCGTCACGCTGGATATGGATGCCCGATACCGGCGGCACGACCGTCGGCAAGGTCGGCGCGACCTGCTGGACCTGCTGGACCTGCTGCAGACCGGAGAGCGTGGCCTGTCCGCTCTGCGGCGCGAGCGAGCGCTGGTCCGACGCCTCATTGAGGAAGTCTGGCGGGACTGCGAGCGATGCCTCTTTCGTGCGTCCGTCGCTTTTGTAATTGATCTGCATGGGCAAGGACGTGCCGCACCCTGCCATACACGCCGTGATTCCGGCGACCGCAAAAAGCGCGGCCGCTCGCTTGGTTACACGAAATTCTGTCATGTCTGGAAAGTCCTTCCGCTACGCCACAGCGGTTCTTCCGTGGATCAACTCAATATTTTACCGGTCCCGCGTCGCGCCGTGCAAAAAAAGCCTGATCGAACTCGGCGGCGCGTCTTTTATTTCGATGACGACGGGCATCGCTTTCTCTTTCTATTTTTCGACTGCCGGAAAGCCCGCATGTGTTTGCTTCATTAGATCTCCGTCGCGCGCCTTTGACAATTTGTGACAAACACGAAAGACGGCAATTTTCGCTTTCGTGTGTGGCAACGTCCTGTTTTGTCAAGACTTTTTCGATGGCTCCGCTTCGAGGCGCTGCGCTCGCTTTTCGCTCTGTCCGATATCGCTTCGTCTCAGATTAGTCCTAGAATTCGCTATCTCATAAATAAGACGATTCTCACGCGAGACGAGAGGAGGGCTGCGATAAATATAATAAGATATTCTAACCAGTTGATCAGATTGATTCGTATGGCGACGGCGCTGTCGCTCACAGCTAATGCTCCCTGTTACGCCCAGTTCGGCGCAACCGTCGATGCCGCTATGTCCGCCAGCGGCGTCGTGATCCATCAGGCGCAGGGCGCCGCTCCACTCGACTACCGCCGAAACAACGGATGCGAACGGCATCGTCGTGCGTCAAGTACGTCGATTCGCGAGGCACGATCTACGCCGTCACCTGGCGCGGTCCCGCGATGCCCAATGTCCGGTCGCTGCTCGGCACGTATTTCCAGCGCGTCAGGGACGGCGCGAGCGCATCGGCAGGCGACGCAGGATTGCACGCCGCGCGCGTCCGATGGCGATCTCATCGTCGAAAATCAGATGCGGTTTCAGATGCGGCTGCGCGAATTCAGCGGACACGCGTGACCCGCAAGCGCGCTGCCGGCCGGCGTGTCTGCTGCCGACATGAACACTCGCCTCTTCAACCTGCTCTTCTCCACCGCGATCTTCTTTACGCTCGGCGCATGCGGTGGCGGTGGTGGCGGCAGTGCGCAAAACACCAGCGCACCGGCATCGACGTCCGGCAGTTGATCGCGGATGGCGCCACTGGCAGCGCGCCCACCCCGATTGGCAGCCAGTCCGGCCTGCCAGTGCTCACCGCCTCCAGTCTGCGCGGCAACGGCATTCTGGGCGTCGGTCCGTTCACAGCGGATTGCGGCGCGGGCTGCGCGTCGTCAGAGTTACCACACTTGATATTATACGTGCACAGACGGCAACTGCGTCAACGGCACGCTCGCGGTCGCGTAGCAGGTCACATCCGGTCGCCAACTAACAACGGCATGCTGATCGATCTGCCCGTAATTGCGGCAACGGGCGCGTTGTCGACACCGCAAACCTTCAACGCGACGATCAATTCGACCAGGGCGCGACGGCGGGCGTGAGCTTCGGCGTGGGTACATCGACCACGTTGTTCGCCACCGGCAACTACGCATTCAACAATCTCGCCGGCACGGGCAACGGTTACTTCGACTGGGGCTTGCCGTTCTTCTTCGGACGCCGCGTGTTCACGGCGATTGCAAATCGCGCGACGCCAGCGGGTCTGGGCCCTTACTACGCATTCTAGTCCATTAAACCCAAATAAATTACACTGGATGCGTCGAGTTGGATCGGAATAATACTTCCACTTCAGTGGGACAGCTTGCTTGTTGTATTGACGGATGTAGCGCATGAGTTTCTTGTCGAGATCTTTGATGCTGTTGAATATCCCGCGCGTGATGACGTCGCGCTGGATGCGGGCAAACCCGTTCTCGACCTGATTGAGCCATGACGAATACGTGGGGTGTAATGCATCGAGACGTTCGTATGGTCAGCCAGAAAAGTTTGAACGACGTCCGTTTTGTGGCTGCTCACGTTATCGCAGATCATATGAATCTCCTTTCCGGCGGGCTGCGCCGATACCACCT
>LELG01000314.1 GCA_001045575.1 Candidatus Burkholderia pumila | reverse complement strand
TTCACCGCGCGTGACCCCCGGCTTGCCCCGCTTACGCGCGCATCTGACGCAATACCTGCCGCATCGACATGGCGCTGGACACTCCTTCCCGTTTGGTCCTTCGCCACCCGCTTCGGCTTCATCAGCCCGTCCTGTGATTACTCCGACCTCTGCTGACTTCTCGCTCCGGCTCGACGCTGTCACCCTTTTAGGCATGAGGCAAGATCTCCCCAGGTAAGAACCCACTCCTTCATCGCACAACCGCCGCATCTACGCCGCCTGACCCTTGAACTTGCACCCACGAGTGTGCGCTCATGCTGGGCGCATATAAAAAAAGACTGGGCGGCTTAGCAAGGCGCGCGCCAGCGGCTCCGGGGCGATGGCCTGCGCCTTCTGCTTCAGATGTTGCAGGAACAGCGTAATAACATCCGTGTAGTTGATGTAGTTGATGTAGTTGATGTAGTTGATGTACTTGATGGCGAAGCCGTCGCCGAGACCGTGCTCGTGTCCGCGAGCGGCGAGCCGAGAATGCTCTTCATCGAACGCATCAGGCGGCCATCGAAACCATCGATGTACGCTTCCAGCGCGCGCGGCCGTAGGACTGGTTATCTTCGGCGGTATTGAAAAAGACGGCGGTCGGCAACGTGACGGCATCGCCTTCGACAAGCGCGAGAGACGGATGGTCAGGCCATCGGGCAAGGCGACAGCGGAGTTCGACGTGCCGAAATCGATCGCACATTAAGTCATGGCGTGAGGCGGCGCGAATTGTGCCACGCCGCTACGAAAGTGGATCGCGTGTTTGTATAATGAGGAACACGCATCAACCGCGACCGCTGTAATTCACAACCGACGCAGTCATTCGACGAAAGCGGAATGCAATTTGCTTCCGGAGCGGCAATTTCTTCTCGTTTCCAGGTGCTCGATAGCAGCAGAAAGCGCGCCTAATCTACATGAGCGAAACCACCGCAAGGCGCGATAAGACTGAGCAGGCCGATATCATCGAAACCGATCTGCCAGGGCGGCTCGACCGATTGCCGTGGGGCCGCTTTCATACGCTGATCGTGTTCGCGCTCGGCATTACATGGCTGCTCGATGGGCTCGAAGTCACGCTGGCAGGCGCGGTGGTGAGCGCGTTGAAGAGGAGTCCGGCGCTGCATTTCAACAATGCCGATGTCGGTTACGGCGGCAGCGCGTATATCGCGGGCGCGGTGATCGGCGCGCTCGGTTTCGGCTGGCTTACCGATCGTCTGGGGCGGCGCAAGCTGTTTTTCATCACGCTATTTCTATACGTCGCGGCGACGGCAGCGACTGCGTTCTCGTGGAATCTCGCGTCGTTCGTACTGTTTCGCTTTCTGACCGGCGCGGGTATCGGCGGCGAATATACGGCCATCAATTCGACGATTCAGGAGTTCACGCCCGCACACTATCGCGGCCGCACGGATCTGGCGATCAACGGCACGTTCTGGGTCGGCGCGGCAATCGGCGCGGCGGGCTCGCTCGTGTTGCTCGATCCCGGCCTGATGCCGCCTGATTGGGGCTGGCGCGCGTGCTTTCTAATCGGCGCGGCGCTCGGGCTGACGATTTTGTTCATACGCATATGGGTGCCGGAAAGCCCGCGCTGGCTCATCACGCACAATCGGCATAACGAGGCGCGGCAGATCGTCGAGGAAATCGGAGCGCATTTCCGCGAGCACGGCGTTCAGGTGCCGGATACGCTCGTCAAGCCGCTGCGGCTGAAGGCGCGCGAAAGCACGCCGTTGAGCGAGGTAGCCCATTCGCTGTTCAACGTGCATCGGCGGCACTCGCTCGTCGGTCTCACGCTGATGACCGCGCAGGCGTTCTTCTACAACGCCATCTTCTTCACCTACGCGCTCGTGCTGACGGACTTCTACAAGGTGCCGGGCGATCACATCGGCTGGTATGTGCTGCCGTTCGCGGCAGGCAATTTTCTCGGTCCCATGCTGTTGGGCAAGTTGTTCGATGTCATCGGCAGAAAACGGATGATCGCGTTCACGTATGCAATCTCGGGCGTGCTGCTAACTCTGAGCGGATGGATGTTCACCGAAGGCGTCCTGACCGTGACGACGCAAACCATCGCGTGGATGGTGATTTTCTTTTTCGCGTCGGCGGCGGCGAGTTCGGCGTATCTGACCGTGAGCGAGACGTTTCCGCTCGAAATCCGCGCGCTCGCCATCGCCATTTTCTATGCGTTCGGCACGGCACTCGGCGGCATTATCGGGCCGACGCTATTAGGATATCTGATCGATACGCACGAGCGTGGCGCAGTGTTCATCGGCTATCTGATCGGCTCGGGGCTGATGATCGCGGGCGCGATCGTCGCGGCAATTTGGGGCATCGCCGCGGAGCGCAAATCGCTTGAGGATGTGGCGCGGCCTTTGTCGGCCGCGGACCACGATTAGTCGTCTGTCATTCGAACGCCTTGTTCCACGCGCCTTCGAACGACGTTTCGCCGAGCGGCTTGCGGGCGCGCGGCGCGGCTTCGCGTTCGTGCAACGCTTCGTCGAGTTGGCTGGCATCGTCGAAATAGCCGATGGCGAGCATCGCAATTAGTTGAATGTCGTCGTGAATGGAAAACGCGGCACGGAACACGTCGCGGTCGAAGCCGCCCATTTGAGGCGTCGCCAGACCGAGCGCGTGCACTTGCAGAACGAGCGCCATCGCGGCAGCGCCGGTGTCGTAGGCGGCGGTTTTGGCGGACTCGCCCTTCGGCGTGACCGTCGCCGCTGCAATGGCGACGAGCACCGGCACGTTCTCGTTCCACTTCTGGTTGCCCGGCATCAGTGTGTCGAACGCGCGCTTGGATTCGCGCTTCGTGACGCTGACGATCGAACACGATGAATCGCCACGGCTGAAGATTGTTCGATGACGGCACCCAGCGCGCCGCTTCCAGCACCTGATGCAACTGAGCGCGATCGACCGGATTGTTCGAAAACGCGCGCGGGCTCCAGCGGCCGGAGAAGAGTTCGTGGATATCGACGTCCGTCGTAGCGGGTTTCGCGGTCATGTTTCTGTCATCGGTTGCTTGATGAAAAACGAACGGCGCCGGATGTCAGCACCGTTCAATCCATCAAGCATAACCAAAGGCCGCGTGCGGTTGCAGAACGGCTCGAGCGGATCAGGTCGCCGCCATTCCCGCAGGCCACGTCACGCGATGAATCCGCAGCATGCCGCCGCCGAGCACCGCGCCCAGTTGATGATGGCCCGCTACGACCCAGCCGAACACGATGGGCGCGGTATCCTTGCCGTAAACGTCGGTGGCGAGGCGCACGGTCGGCGGCACGGTGGCAATACAGTCCAGCCCGTAGAACACGGCAAACAGCGGCAAGCCGAAGAAATCGATCCCGAACGCATACGACAGGTAAGACAGGTAAATCAGCGACAAGCCACAGCCCCCATAATACCAGAATAGCAGTACCGCGCGTTGACGCTGTCCGACAGCCAGCCGGACAGCGTCGGGCTGAACAGATCGAAGATGCCCATGGTTGCGAGCAGCGTCGCGCTCTGCTCTGCACCTGCGCCATGCCTACGGCTCGACGCACTGGAGCAGCCGCAAGTTGGCCGCGCAGCTGGGCGTGCCCTTCATGACGGTGCAACGTATCTGGCGCAAGCACGACATTCGGCCGCATCGTCTCGATACCCATATGGTGTCCAACGATCCCGACTTTGAGGCCAAGGCGGCCGATGTGATCGGCCCTGTACCTGAACCCACCATTGCATGCGGCGGTGTTCTGCGTGGACG
>LELG01000313.1 GCA_001045575.1 Candidatus Burkholderia pumila | reverse complement strand
AGCGTGGCACGAATGAAAAACACCAATGGTCTTCTACGACAATACTGTCCAAAAGGTACAGACCTGTCCCGGTGGAGCGTTCGGGAAATCCAAGCCGTTGCTAATACGTTGAACTCAAGGCCGCAGAAAACTCTTGGATGGAAGACGCCTGCGGGGAAGCCCTGGACGAATACCTAAAAATATGTTCAACAATCCGGTATTGCGACGACCGGTTGAATCCGCCCAGTATCAGATGTCGGCCTACCGACGGCTGCTGAGCCAGAACGCTCTAACGCAGAGCATGTCGCGTAAGAGCAATTGCCTTGACAACGCCGCAATGGAGAGCTTCTTCGGTACGTTAAACTGAGTGCTTCCGGCTACACCGCTTCTACAGCATCGAACAGTACAAGCGGAGCTGAACCGCTACATCCACTACTACAATCACGATCGCATCAAGCTGAAACTGAAAGGGCTGGGTCCTGTGCAGTACAGCACTCAGCCATTGACCGCGTAGTCTTTGAAATTCGTGGGGTCAGTTCATGATTTGCGTGGCCTTTTTTTCCATGAGCGCGCGGAGATGATCAAACCCGCACGCCGCGCTCCACAAGCTAACGCTGCAACGTCGGCCACATCTTCGCGACGGCTTCCTCACCCGCGAGAATCGATGCGTTGCGTTGGCTGAAATCCCTGCTGCTCATCGCGTTGAGATTCGGGCGGATGACGGCGTTTGCGTATTTGTCGAGTTCATACGCCTTGATGGTCTGGCCCATGATCGTGAACGTCTGCATCAGGATATCGAACGAACTGGACGTCAGCGCGTTCTCCGGGCGCGAGGACATATCCACCGCGATCACGAAATCCGCGCCCATCTTGTACGCGAACGCGGCGGGCACAGGACTAACGAGACCGCCATCGACATATTCGTGATCGCCGATTTTCACCGGCTCGAAGATCGACGGCACGCTGCACGATGCGCGCACTGCGATGCCCGTGTTGCCGCGCTGAAAGAGAATCGGCTGGCCGTTCTTCAAATCTGTTGCGACGATGCCCAACGGCCGCGCCATCTTCTCGATCGGCCGGTTGTCGAGGGTCTTGTTCAGATAATTTTGCAGCGCGACGCCCTGCAGAATGCCGCGCGTGCGGAAGGGCATGGCCCAGTCGCTGATGGACGCCTCGTCCATCGTCAGCGCGAGCTTGTTGATGGCGATGCCGTTCATCCCCGACGCATACAGCGCCGCGATCACCGAACCCGCGCTCGTGCCCGCGACAAGATTGATCTGCACGTTGCGCGCTTCGAGCGCCTTGATCACGCCGATATGCGCGAAGCCGCGCGCCGCGCCGCCGCTGAGCGCCAGCCCGATGCGCACGGGCTTCTGCGGATCGGTCTTCGTCACCGGCGGCGGTGTTTCGACCGTCGAAGAAGACGAACCGCCACCGCTTGTTAAAATGCAGACAGTAAGAACAGACGATGCAGCCGCGATCGAAAACGCGCGGCGCGAAAGGCGAGGGGACGATGACTTCAAGGTTGCTCCGGCTCCACGGCGACGCCCGAACGAGCGTCTCTCTAATAGGCGCGCACATCAATAAAGCAAGAGCGTGCGGCCCGGCAGAAAGCGGCTGGCGAGTATAATTTCGAGTCAATTTGAACCAGGCGCGCGACGCACAACATAGCAATGACCAGCCAAGTCCGTACCCGTTTCGCCCCCAGCCCGACCGGCTTCATCCATCTCGGCAACATCCGCTCCGCGCTTTATCCGTGGGCGTTCGCGCGCAAGATGAAAGGAGTGTTAGTGCTGCGCATTGAAGATACGGATCTGGAACGTTCGAGCGATGCATCGGTCGATGCTATTCTCGAAGGCATGTCCTGGCTCGGCCTGAATTTCGACGAAGGCCCGTTCTATCAGATGCAGCGCATGGACCGTTATCGCGAAGTGCTCGCGCAGATGATGGAGAAGGGCCTCGCGTACCACTGCTACATGTCGACCGAAGAACTTGACACGTTGCGCGAACGCCAACGCGTCGCGGGCGAAAAGCCCCGTTACGACGGCATCTGGCGTCCGGAACCGGGCAAGATGCTGCCGCCGGTGCCCGAAGGCGTGAAGCCGGTGATCCGCTTCCGCAACCCGCTGATGGGCGCGGTCACGTGGGACGACGCCGTGAAAGGGCGCATTGAAATCTCGAACGAAGAACTGGACGATCTCGTGATCGCGCGTCCGGACGGCACGCCGACATACAACTTCTGCGTCGTCGTCGACGATCTCGACATGAAAATCACTCACGTCATTCGTGGCGATGACCACGTGAACAACACGCCGCGCCAGATCAACATCCTGCTCGCGCTTGGCGGAGACGTTCCGGTCTATGCACACTTGCCGGCTGTGCTGAACGAGCAGGGCGAGAAGATGAGCAAGCGCCACGGCGCGATGAGCGTGACGGGTTATCGCGACAACGGCTATTTGCCGGAAGCGGTGGTGAACTATCTGGCACGCCTCGGCTGGTCGCATGGCGACGCGGAAATTTTCTCGCGCGAGCAGTTCGTCGAATGGTTCGACCTTGAGCATATTGGAGAGTCGCCCGCGCAGTACGACGGCGACAAGCTGAAGTGGCTGAACGCGCATTACATCAAGGAAGCGGACAACGCGCGTCTCGCGGACCTGGCGCGGTCGTTCCTGGCGGAAGCGGGCATCGGCGCGGAAGTCGTCGATCGCGGCGCGCCGCTGGATCAGGTGGTCGGGCTGCTGAAGGACCGTGCATCGACGGTAAAGGACATCGCGGACAATGCGGCCATGTTCTACCGCGAGCCCGTCATCGACGCCGATGCCCTAACGCAGCACGTGACGGACGCGGTGAAGCCGGCTATTGCCGACCTGCGCGGCGCACTCGCCGATGCCGACTGGACGAAGGAAGCCATCGCTGCCGCTTTGAAAGCGACGCTCGGCGCGCACAAGCTGAAGATGCCGCAACTTGCGATGCCGGTTCGCCTGCTTGTGGCGGGTACGACGTACACGCCGTCCATCGATATAGTGCTGATGCTGTTCGGCCGCGACGTGGTCTTGAAGCGCCTCGAAAAGGTGGCCGCCTGAGAATGCGCGTGTTCGCGTAATTCGAGGTAAAAAAAATTTCGCTGCACGCGTCAAAAGGTATTTACAGATTCGAAAACGGCTTATATAGCCTCACTTCTGTTCTGTAAGGGGGTATAGCTCAGCTGGGAGAGCGCTTGCATGGCATGCAAGAGGTCAGCGGTTCGATCCCGCTTACCTCCACCAAAGAACAGTGAAGTGATTGCGAAAGTTTAAATGGTTCTCCGGTTGGTTCGGAATTCGCAAAAAATACTTCACAAGATTCACGAAATTGTATAGAATCTTGATCGTTCGCCAAACCGTAAACGACGACAAAAATTAGCGAGACAGACAGAGTAAAGACATAAAGACAGAATCACAAATTTCTGTCCCCTTCGTCTAGAGGCCTAGGACATCACCCTTTCACGGTGAGTACAGGGGTTCGAATCCCCTAGGGGACACCAGAATGTCTAGCAGCTGCTAGTGTTGCGAGTTAACAATTAATTGAATGATTAGCTGCTTGTAGTACTGTGCGATGGACGGCACGTACTTCAAGAGGTGGCGAAGAGCGGAAGACCCAAGGCGGAACTCGTGTTGAGTGACTCGGAGCGCGAACAACTCAAGGCATTGACAATACGTCGCAAGACAGCGCAGGCGTTGGCGTTGCGAGCGCGGATTGTGCTGGCGTGCGCGAAGGGCGTCGACAATAAGGACGTTTTGGCAAAA
>LELG01000312.1 GCA_001045575.1 Candidatus Burkholderia pumila | reverse complement strand
TGGCTTTGGTACACGCTTCCTTCAGACCCCGCCTCACGACGACGCCCTTGCGTGTCGCTAATCCTTCACCACCATCAGGTTGGACAGGGGACTCCCACCCCCAAGCTGTTGCGCATGCGCGGCGCACTAAAAAAACGCCGCGGTACAGCACAGATTAATAACCTGATCGAATCTCGACAGGCACCCGCTCAGGGAGGAGAAGCGGGGAGCACGGCGGCAAACGCCTCGCTCGATTGATATGATATACCATTATCTTCAAACGGTTTCAGACGTGGCCGATTGCTTGCGCAGTAAGGTTTCCAGCGTTTCGAAGTACGTTTTTTGGCATCCTCTGAAGATCACGGAACTCGAGAAAAATGAGCTTCTATCCCCACCATCGCCCGCGCCGCATGCGCCGCGATGACTTCTCGTGCCGCCTGATGCGCGAAAACATTCTCACCACCAACGACCTCATTTATCCGGTGTTCATCGTCGAAGGGACGAACGTGCGCCAGAGGGTCGCATCGATGCCCGGCGTCGAGCGCACGTCGGTCGATCTGCTGATGAAGGTCGCGGAGCAATGCGTCGAACTCAGCGTGCCTGTGATTTCGCTGTTCCCGGCGATCGAGCCGTCGCTCAAGACGCCCGACGGCCGCGAAGCCACGAACGTCGAAGGTTTGGTGCCGCGCGCCGTGCGCGAACTGAAGAAGAATTTCCCGATGCTCGGCGTGCTCACCGACGTCGCGCTCGATCCGTACACAAGCCACGGCCAGGACGGCGTGCTCGACGAAGAAGGCTACGTGAAGAACGACGAAACGAGCGAGATTCTCGTCAATCAGGCGCGCTTGCAGGCTGAGGCGGGCGTGGATATCGTCGCGCCGTCGGACATGATGGATGGGCGCATCGGCGCGATCCGCGAGATGCTGGAAAGCGATGGCCACATTCACACGCGCATCATGGCGTATGCGGCAAAGTACGCGTCGGCGTTCTACGGCCCGTTCCGCGATGCCGTCGGCTCGGCCGCGAATCTCGGCAAGAGCAACAAGATGACGTATCAGATGGACCCGGCCAACAGCGACGAAGCGATGCGCGAAGTGCGTATGGACATCGAAGAAGGCACGGACATGGTGATGGTCAAGCCGGGCATGCCGTATCTGGATATCGTGCGTCGCGTGAAGGACGAGTTCCGTTTCCCGACGTATGCGTATCAGGTCAGCGGCGAGTACGCGATGATGAAGGCCGGCGCGCAAAACGGCTGGATCGATCACGACAAGGTGATGATGGAAGCGCTGCTCGCGTTCAAGCGCGCGGGGGCGGATGGTGTGCTGACTTACTTTGCGCTGGATGCGGCGCGTCTATTGCGCACTTCGGCTTAAGTGCGGTTCTGAGGGCGATGCGAGTGCATCGCCCTTTTTTATCCGTTCGACGGGCCGATCTTGTCGAGGCTCTTCAAGAACGTTTCCGCCGATTCATAACCAACGACGCGCGCGACTTCATTGCCTTGGGCATCGAAGAAAATGATGCCGGGCGGGCCGAAGAACTTAAAACGCTTCAGCAGCGCCTGATCGTTCGTGTTGTTCGCGGTGACGTCGGCACGCAGAAGGTTGAGCTGCGCGAGGCGCGCTTGCACGCGGGCGTCCGAGAACGTGAGGTTCTCCATTTCCTTGCAGGACACACACCAGTCGGCGTAGAAGTCGAGCATCGCGGGCTTCGCTGTGGTCTTCACGGCGTTGTCCAATTCTGCCGATGAGCGCACCGGCGCGAACGTCGGGCCTTGCGCTTGTTGACTCGCCGTCGACGCGCCGCTTTTCGATGCGAATACGGCAAGTGGTCGCAATGGATCCGTCGTAGAACCTGCCGCGAGACCGACGAGCACGGTTGCCGCCCAAATTGCGAACGCGGCGCCGAGTCCGCGTCCGAGCCGCTTCCAGACATTCGCTGACTGGAACGTTCCAAACAGCCCAAGCGATGCCGCCGCGATCAGCAGCCAAAGCGCCGCGAGCAACATCTGCGCGACGCCGCCAAACACCGGCCACACGATCCACAACGCAGCCGCGAGCAGGATTACGCCGAAGAACACCTTGACGCTGTCCATCCACACGCCAGCGCGCGGAAGAATCGATCCAGCGCCCAGCCCGATTATGAGCAACGGCACGCCTAACCCGAGGCCCATTGCGAACAGCGCTGCGCCGCCGAGCACTGCATTGCCCGTATGCGCGATGAACGCCAGCACGGCGAACAACGGCGCGGTCATGCACGCACCGACGACCAGCGCGGACAGTGCACCCATCACCGCGACGGCGGCGAACTTGCCGCCCGACCGTCTCTGCGATGCCTCGTTCACGCCGCGCTGCCACCGCTCTGGCAGCACGATATCGACGCCCGAAATGAGCGTGACGGCGGAGATGGTCAACAGCACGCCAAACGCGCCGAGCATCCAAGGGTTTTGCAGCCACGCGCCGAGACTCTGCCCGACGAGCGCAGCAGTGATGCCGAGCACGGTATAGACGAGCGCCATCCCAATGACATAGGAAACCGACAGCGCAAACCCGCGCGCCCACGTCACGCTCGCGCCTTCACCGATGATGATCGCGGAGAGAATCGGGATCATCGGGTATGAACACGGCAGAAGGCTGAGCACCATGCCCGCGACGAAGTACAAACCGATAACGGTGAAAAAGCTACCGCCTTCGAGCATCGATTGGGCGTAGTCGGCATTGGTGGCCTTATCGAACCACGAAGCGCTGTTGCTTGCTGCCGTATTGGCTGCGGGCTTCGCTGCTGCGCCTGGCGGTTGAAGCGCGTCGCCTTTGGCGCGATACGTGCGCTCCATTGGCGGATAGCAAATGCCTTGATCCGCGCAGCCTTGCGATGTCACCGAGAGTTCGAACGGCCCGTTGGCCTTCGTCACGGGAATACGGATCAACAACTCGCCACGATACGTCTCGACGTCCTTATTGAAGGTCTGATCGAAGTGAATCTTGCCCGCTGGCAATTGCGCCGCACCGATGGTTGCATCACCGCTTTTTACCTCGAACACGAATCGCTCGCGGTACATGTAATAGCCGTCGGCGATTTTGTAGCGGACATCCACTTCGCCCGGCTGCTCGGACGCGCTGAATTTGAAGGCGACAGCGGGATCGAGAAAATCGTCGGCTGCGTGCGCGGCAGCGGTCAGCGTGGCGAAGAAGAGGAAAAACGCCGCAAAGAAGCGGGGAAAATCAAACATGAAGAGGACGCTGCGTTTCTGCATTGACCCACTGACCATAGCCCAGCGATGCATCGACCTGCCAGACGAGGATTTCGGGCGTTTCATAAGGATGCTGCTCGGTCACGAAGCGCTGCAATTCTTTGCTGCGCGCGACGCTCGTCTTGAACAGCAACTGCACTTCATCTGACGACTCGATCACGCCCTTCCAGTGATATTGCGACGCCGCCGCACCCGCATTCGTGACACACGCGGCGAGACGCGCTTCCAGAACCGACTTTGCGAGCTTATCCGCGGCGGCAGCATCTGGCAGTGTGGTCAGCATCAGCACAACGGGGACGTTCACTCGTTTTAGCTCCGAGAAGGGCAATCATATTATATTATCGTAACATTGGTTGTTGATGCGCACCTTGATGCGGTGACGCATCAAACCAAGCATTATGAACTGCACTGAACTATACCCCAAAAGTTGGGCATCGATCTGACCTTTTGGGTGTTTTTCATGGCGAAGTACAACGAGCAGTTCCGGCAGCAAGTAGTTGATGAGTACCTCGCGGGTGGCGTTGGGACAGAGGTGCTGGCAGCGCGATATGGAGTTGGGCGCTCTG
>LELG01000311.1 GCA_001045575.1 Candidatus Burkholderia pumila | reverse complement strand
GCGCGGGATATTCAACAGCATCAAAGATCTCGACAAGAAGCTCATGCGTATATCCGCCAATACAACAAGCAGGCTGTCCCACTGAAGTGGAAGTATTCCGATCCAACTCGACGAATCCAGTGCAATTCATCTGGTTCAATGGAGTAGTCTCCTCGAAACTGAACATCTACTTTATAAATCTTGGTGCTCGATAGAACGTCGTGCTCTCGGAATGTCGTTTCGCCTTTACGCCCAGCCCGCCCCACAATGCTATCCTTCTTCCGCCCATATTCCATTTCCTTCTAAGCTTTCCACGAAAGCAGCAAAAGTGCTCTCTTTCCTGCTCAAACTCCGCCGCGCCCAGCAGCTATTTTGGCTCTCGGACTCGCACACGATGCTCATCTGGGCGGTTGCAGTCGGCGTCGCGGGCGCGTTTGCGACGGCGGTCTTCCACGAGGGCATCAAGCTGACGCAGGCGCTGCTCGGCAACCATTCCGAAGGCCTTGTTGCGCTCACGGAACGCCTGCCGTGGTACATGCGTATCGTGCTGCCGGCGGCGGGCGGGCTGGTCGCAGGCGGCTATCTGCTAATCGCCAATCGGCGCAAGTCGAAGCAATCGAGCACCGACTAACTACATGGAAGCCGTCACCATTGGCGATGGCGTCTTGCCGGTCCGGCAAAGCGTGTGGCGCAGCGTGTCGTCGCTCATCACCATCACCAGCGGCCGATGGAACCGCCGCTGGTGATGGTGCAACTCGCCGCGCTCGTCTCGTCGCTCATCGGCCGATGGGTGCATTTCGATCCGCCGCGCCTGAGTCTGCTCGTCGCGTGCGGCGCGGCGGGCGGGGATCACGTCGGCATATAACGCGCCGATCGCGGGCAAGTTCTTCGTCACCGAGTTCGTGCTCGGCTCGATGGCGATGGAAATCTTCGGCCCGATCGTCGTGTCGTCAGTCGTCGCTAATATCACGATGCGCGAATTCGCCGGTTATCGCCTGCCGTACGAGATGCCGGTGTTTCCCGCCGTCACGGGCGTCAAAGTGCTGCTGTTCGTCGTACTCGGGCTGCTGTCGGGTGCGCTCGCGCCTTATTTCCTGCGCCTGCTCGCCGCATCGAAAAAGCGCTTTGCCATGTTGCCGCTTCCTTTTTCCCTCAGGCTCGCGCTCGGCGGGGCTGATCGTCGGCATCATTTCGGTTTGGTGGCCGCAGATCTGGGGCAATGGCTACGAGGTCGTGAACTCGCTGCTGCATCAGCCGTGGACGTGGGTGCGCTGCTGACGGTGTTTTTGTTCAAGATCATCGCTACCGCTGCGACCACGGGTTCAGGCGCGGTCGGCGGTATCTTCACGCCGCCGCTGTTCGTCGGCGCGGTGCTCGGCGGGCTGTTCGGCATGGGCGTGCACGCCATCTGGCCGGATTCCACGTCCGCGCCCCTTCGCCTACGCGATGGTCGGCATGGGCGCGTTCCTCGCCGCCGCCACGCACGCGCCGCTGATGGCCATTCTCATAATCTTCGAGATGACGCTCTCGTATCAGGTCATGTTGTCACTCATGCTGGCGTGCGTGATTGCCTATTTCATCGCGCGCACATCCGAGCAGACGTCGATGTACGAAGTCACGCTGCGCCGCACGCGCGAGGATAAGCCGCCACGCAGATGCGCGAACTGGTGCGACCGCCCGATACCGTCGTGCCGCTCACGGCAAACGTGAAGGACATGACGCGCGTGTTCCTGGAATATCCGGTGACGTATCTCTATGTGGTCGATGACGCCGGGCATTTCCGCGGCGTGGTCGCGCTTAAGAACATCACGTCGGATCTGCTGGAGGACAAAGGCTGCGACGCCAAAACCGCCGCCAATTATCTTCAGCCGCAATTCGATGTGCTCACGCCCGATATGTCGCTGGGCCAAGCCCTGCAGCACTTCCTCGCGTTTCAGGGCGAGCGGCTGCCGATTATCGAAAACAAGGCAGAGCCGTTTCTGCTCGGCGTCGTGTATAAAACCTCGCTTCTCGACGCATACTTCCGCTTGAACCCGACGTCGCGCGAATGTGCGCAGCCGTGCAATTTCGCGGTGCGCAGGCCTGTTTTTGCCGCTTCGAACAGCGTATGACCGAGTTAAACCATCACTCGAAGTTTCACTGCGCGATGCCCATGCATTGTGCCCGTGCTTGTGACGCGAATGCGCCATCGGACGCACGGAAAGCTGGCGGTAAGGCATCGGCATGGACGTTGCTGATGGCTTCTCACTGCTTGATGAGGAGGGTCGCCCGATGAAAACCTCAACGTTGTTGTCGGTGGCTCTCGTCTCTGTCTCGTGTTATGCGGCACCGCTGCACACAAGTTCCACTGACGGAAACGCCGCCGTCCGCGCGATGCGTGTCAACGCCGCGCCGGTCTCGCCGCCCGCGCCCGATGTCGCGGCGGACAGTCTCGATCACGCGCGCTGGCGTCACGTGCCGCTGCCGAAATCGCGCACACCGAGCCGCGGCATGGCTAGCCAGTTGATCCAGGTTCAGACGTAGGCCCAGTTCCTCGTTCTCCCCGTTTCTCTCCCCGTTTCCATTGAATTCATTTAAAAGGCATAGCGCTCATGTCGGACAAGCCCGCACAAAACGTGTTGAACGAAGAACCTATCGACGATGAAATCGCGCAAGTGTTGCGCCGCGTGGATTATCCGGTCAACAAAGACGCACTCGTCGATACGGCGCGCAATGCGGGCGTGAGCAATGACGTCGTAATCCTATTCGACGGGCTGCCCAAACAGGATTACGACGACGCGGATTCGGTCGAGCAATTGCTGGGGAGTAACGGGGGGCCGGGGATTGCGGTTTGAGAGGAAACATTCAGATGAAGCGGGATTCTCCGCTGCTGACAAGGTAGGGCGTTTTTTGCCCGCTTAATTGTGAATAAAATGGCTTTCTCACAAATAAATGAGGCAATGTGATTATTGAAACGATTAGATATCCTACGATATTAAAATAGCATCATTTCGGATACCAATAGTAAAGTTTCGTCTTCCTTATTAAGGATGAGATCAATGGCAGTCAGCACCTCCTTTTCTGACTGAAACGTCCCTCCTGGAGGGATCGGCTCGCATAGTCGGCCGCGCCCGTCGCGCCTCACGTCAAGACCCGGCCTGAAGCACATCAACTCAGAATAGTCGACTCAAATTCATACGCATATTAAATTAACCTGAAAGTCATCCCGTCAGGGTAAAATGTGTAAAAAATCAGATTAACATCTAAGTCTTGCGATTCGAAATATATAATCTGTTTCCCTAATTAAATTTAAGGTGGTTCGCAATGGGAAAAATGTTGATGATCATTCGGAGAACGACCCCTTATCACAATTGCCTTGTGCGCTAAAGCATATGCCGGCACACCATCAATCTCGCTCTCCTGCACCGCACCGAACGGTGGAACATGTTCGGTCACGGGTGGCGATGGAACAAATCCCCTGCCGAACATGCTCTTCTGGGAGGCTTACGGTGTGAACCTGACAATATTGAACAACACGACCGCAAATGTCTCGTGCGGACCAGCCGGCAGTGAAGGTGGGGCGCTTATCAGAGTAAGGGACTACGTCAGTCAAGGTAATATCGGCTTGCCGAGCTTCATCGCATCTCTGCCGATCCACTGCTAAAACAGTTCGTTTAACTAATTTTAGCACATCCCAATCGAAGCTTTTCCATGCGTGGTTTTGACCATGAAGCCTCAGGCGAAGACGTGCGAGAACTGCCTCATCAACTGCAGCAGTGTCGATGCCCATGGCAGTCATTTCAATACCGTTTGGATCGGAGCGCAAAACCGTTCGAGGCTCGCGAGAATTTCGTCAGCCGACTTGGTCCACACAAACGGCCGGGGACTTGC
>LELG01000310.1 GCA_001045575.1 Candidatus Burkholderia pumila | reverse complement strand
TCTTACCTCTCGCATGTGCTCACCGAACTGCCGCAGCGTCCGCCAGACGCCGACATCACCGATCTCCTCCGTGTTCATGCGCTGCTCGGCAATTGGCCTGTGTGCTTAAAATTAGCGCTTACTTATAAAAAACTGTCCAATTTTATTTACGGGGTCAGTTCAGCAGCGGGCCTTTTGCATTTGACCGGCGATGAGTCGATTCAGAACCGCGTCTCGCGCGCCACACGCAGGAAGGTATCGAGCAGCGGCGTGCAATCGAGTAGCTCCGCGCCGCCCGCCCGATGAAACTCCGGATGCCACTGCACGCCGACGACGAACGGCGACTTCCTGTACCGCACCGCTTCGATAATCCCGTCCTCCGCCGACACCGCTTCGATATTCAGATCGCGGCCGAGCGTCTTCACGGCCTGATGGTGAATGGAGTTGACGATGGCCTCGCGTTGCTGCGGAAACATGTTCATCAGCGTCGAGCCGTCGGGGAAACGGATCGAGTGGCGATGCTGGTCGTATTGCTCGCTGACGTGGAGGCCGGCGGCGGGGACATCAGTGGCGATATCGCCGTAGAGCGTGCCGCCGAACGCCACGTTGATGAGCTGACAGCCGCGGCACACGCCCAGCACCGGCTTGCCCGACTCGACGAACTCATGCAGCAATTCCAGTTCGTACATGTCGCGCACGCGGTCGCCGGGCCATTCGGGACGCGTCGTGGCTTCCTCGTAGGATTGCGGCGACACGTCCGCGCCGCCTTGCAGCAGCAGCCCGTCAAGATGCTTCGCGTAGTCGCGCAGCCGGATATTGCTCGGATGCAGCATGCCTTGCGTGCCGACCGTCGGAATCATGAAGACGAGCACATCGCGCGACATGACCCAATGCGCGATGGATTCCTCCAGATATTGCAGCGTTTTGCCGCGCAAGCCTTTCGCGCCCAGTTCCGGATGAAAAATCCGCGCCGATACGCCGATGCGCAACGTCCGTTGCGTGATCCGCTGCCCTGCCCGGTCAAAAATCTGCCGCGCGCGCGCCGCAATAACTCGCCCGAATACGGACCACGCCGAATCAGATTGCTTGAGATACGCGGGTTGCGCCTGCACCGATGGCGGAATCTGCGGCCGATTCAGCGTGCCGAAGTCCGGCGCGGCGCTGATTTCCGGCGGAAAGCCGACAGCGGGCGCGGGTTCCACGATAGGAGCCTCGATGCTAGCGGCTTCGGCTTCGGTCGCCGCTTCGAGATTGTGCGCAAGGTTGGCGCGGGCGGCGGAAGCATCGGCGAGTGGCGGGGATTTAGAAGCAAGCGCAGGCGTCGCCGTCGCGAGCTTCGCGCGAGCTGCGTTTTCCTGCGCGGCTGTCGCACTCGCGGCGTTAGCGCGCGCTTCGCGGGCCGCTTGCTGCGCGTCATCGCGCTGAGCCTGCGCCTTATCGATCGGCTCGACCACCGATACACTGGAAGGCATATCCGTCGACACGCGCTCCGTCGCGCTCGCGTTCGGGCCGGGCGCGGACACCGCGGCGGCGGCATCGCGCGGCGCGCTCGGATTGGCGACGAGATTCGCGGCAACCTGTTGCGGCGATGGCGCTGACGGCGCGCCATCCTGCAATACCCCCGATGCCGATGAATCTGCCTCGCTGCAGTGTGGATCGGCGGATGCCGGATTGCCGGCTGTGTTTGCGTTGTTAGACGTTTTGTCTTCGCTCATTCCGTGGTCAGACGCGCTCGCGCCGTGCGAAGAATGGACACAGTTTCATTATCCGCCTCGGCAAAGAACGCGGCAAACGAGCACACATTTGCTCCACATTACGCCACAACATATGATAGACGGCCTCAGTGCTGATCGCGCGACTCGTCGAAGATTCGCGCAGCGCAATCTGCATCGTCGCGTGAATTTTTTACGCACCAGCGCCACAGCACCGTCAGCAGGAGCGCAGCACATAGCAGCACGCCGATCACCAGACCGAACGGCGGCAGAATCCCGCCCGACAACGCGGCGACAAGCAGAAACACGCCGAACATCGCCACGATCGGAATCAGCCCGGACACGGCCGAGCGGATGGCGCGCGTGAAGCATCCTGCCTTCGCGGGCTTCACGCTCACTTCGGCCAGCAGCAGCGCCAGCGATTCCAGCTTGCGATAATCGCCACCAGGAACGGCAGCGCGACCAGCAACGCCGCGCTCCACAACGCGACGCGCGTTGCGCATCGTCGGTTTCGAGCCAGCGCGCGAGATACGTCGATGCAAACGGCGCCAAATACGACGTCCCGAGGAAAATCGCCGCCATGAGCGCGAGATTGGCCGCGATCTGGACCACGATGCGCCGCGACATCGAAAAAGAGCGTGGTGCCGCCGGATGTCGGCGCGATGCTGGCGAGCCACTGCGAATACATGCCGAAAGTGTTGGTGATCGGCGCGGGCATCTTGCGGGCAAGGCGAAGCGTGATGGAATCGGCGGCGCGAATCAGGTACGGCGTGAACAGTGTAGTCAGCGCGGACACGGCCGACCGCGATCGGATAAAGAAAGCTGCTCGTG
The DNA here is from genome assembly GCA_001045575.1 of Candidatus Burkholderia pumila. Classification (GTDB taxonomy): domain Bacteria; phylum Pseudomonadota; class Gammaproteobacteria; order Burkholderiales; family Burkholderiaceae; genus Caballeronia; species Caballeronia pumila. Next base: position 1,330 of record LELG01000310.1, on the reverse strand, counting down.
ACCTTCAGCGACAAGCCCAGCGACGCGATGATGAACGAAAACTCGCCGATCTGCGCCACGCTCATGCCGACGCGCATCGACGTGCGTCCGTCCTTGCCCGCGAGAAACGTCCCGAGTCCGCACGACACGATCTTGCCCAATACGACCGCCACGGTAATGACCGCAATCGGCCATGCATAATCGACGAGCACGGTCGGATTGAGCAGCAGGCCAATGGTCACGAAAAAGATCGCTGAAAACATGTCGCGCACGGGCGCAATCAAATGTTCGATGCGCGCGATACTCTTCGCTTCCGCCATGATCGCGCCGATTAGAAATGCGCCGAGCGCGATCGAATAGTCGAGCTTGAAGACAAGCAGGCAGAAGTCGAGCACGGTGACCAGCAGCATCTCGTCGATTTTGGCGCGCGACGTAATCCAGCACGCGCGGCACGATCAGAATGCCGACCACCAGCGACACCATCATGAACAGCACGAGCTTGCTGAGCGTGGCCACGGCGATGCCCGCGCTCACCGATCCCGTCTGCGCGATGCCGGACAGCAACACGAGCATCGCAATGGCTAGGATGTCTTCGATGATCAGAATGCCGACCACGAGCTGCGCGAAATTCTCGCCCTTCATGCCGAGTTCGGACAATGCTTTAACGATGATCGTCGCCGAGGAAATTGCGAGCATGGCGCCGAGAAAGAGCGAGTCCATCGTTCCAGCCGAACCATCGGCCGATTTCATAGCCGCTCCAAATCATCAGCACGATCTCGGACAATACCGCGAAGAAGTCCGTCGCGCCCACCTTGAACAGCTTGCACAGATTAAATTCGAGTCCGAGCGAGAACATCAGGAAGACGACGCCGAGTTCGTCCAGGGTCTGAATGGTGGCTTCGTCGTGAATGAGGTTGAACGGCGGCGTTGTATGGCCCGATGATCACGCCCGCCACAATTAACCCAGCACGACTGGCTGCCGCATGCGGTGTAACAACCGTGACGACGCCCGCGATGGCCATGATGACGGCGGGATCCTGGATAAAGCCAATCGCGTGATGCATCAACCGTTTCCTTACAAGAAGATTATCGATTGACTGATGTTACCGCACGGCAGTGAAATCGCGCTGATTTCGGGGAAATTGGCATAGGGTACGGCTGTAGCACCGTGCCCCTGCCACATTACCCGGCATGCGGGCCCGCACCGGGCGGTTCGGGAAGTTGAGTTGAGGTTATGAGAGTCGAGGGACGCCCAGTTGATCAAAGTAAGCAAGGTTCAGCACGCTGTTGAGCAACTGCCCACTGTTGCGCCGCCAGCGGCGACTGTTAGCCGCCACCTGTTGGACCTCAT
>LELG01000031.1 GCA_001045575.1 Candidatus Burkholderia pumila | reverse complement strand
AATACATTCACTACTACAACCACGAGCGAATCAAGCTGAAAGCCCAAGGGGGCTCAGTCCCGTCGATTATCAAGTTTGCTTCGCTACAGCATAGCCATCAGTCGTCCAACTTTCTGGGTGCGGTCCATTGCAAGGGGACGCATTGGGTGTATTGGGTGCTCAAGGCGTCTGGAAACACGAGCAGCTACGGGAATGTCGGCGTGGTGGTTGGATTAGGGTACGCGTGGTGATCCTCGGGTAGGCGTGCCGAACGGAAAAGCCTGTTTTACAATCGCTCATCCTGATAGGCACGCGCCCACGCCATGAACGACTGCGACGCATCCAGCCTGGCCGACCGCATCTATAGCGCAATCCTCAACAGCATCATTGAGGGCGAGTTCAAGGAAGGCGACCGCCTTATGACCGAGCACGCGCTGGCCGAGCGCTTTGCCACCTCGCGTCCGACGGTGCGCGAGGCGCTCGCGCGCCTGCGGGCGGACGGCATCATCGTGACGCGGCGCGGTTCGGGTACGACAGTCGGGCGTCGTCCGGATCCGGGCGTGCGCCGCTTCGCGCCGCTCGAAAACCTTGTCCGATATCCGCCGCTGCTGCAAATTCCGCATCGTCACCGAGGCAGGCGCGGCGGAACTCGCCGCCATCAAAGTAGATGATGACGATATCCGCGGGATCGAGCAGGCGTGGGAACAACTGGAGCGCCTGGTCGAAGCCCAGCAGGGCATCGGCGCGAGCGATGACTTCGCGTTCCACATGGCCGTGGCGCGGGCATCGAAGAATCAATTTTTTCATTACCGTGCTGTCGTTCATGGAGGAGCAGGTCGTGTTCCGCATGAATCTGTCGCGCAACCTGTCGCTCGTGAAGACGCTGGAACGGCAACGGCTCGTGTAGCGCGAGCATCGGGACGTGCTTGGATGCCATCAAGGCAAGGGACGCGGCGCGCGCTGGCTGGCGATGAAGTCACATCTCGAATGCGCGTTCGATCGGATGTTTGGCAAGTGAAGCATCGAGAGGTCGTACGACTTCGAAGGAAATACAGGGGGAAACACTTAGTTAACAATATTTTGTGGATTTTGCGGACAAGTTGTTTGACAACCTGAAATCTCCGCGTTACTTTGCGCCATTCTGACGAAGATCTAAGCGGTGCGAATTGAATATCGAACCATCGAAATCAGCGAGTTTTCCAAAACCGTCATGGCCGTGCCGCCGCTCGCGTCGATTTTTCGTTGGATGCGGAGCAGAATCAAAAGATCATCGAACAAATTGAAGGCGGCGGCGTTCGCACGCTGCTTTACGGCGGCCGCGCCAATTTTTATCACGTCGCCGTCAGCGAAGCGAATATCGAGAGTTACTTGACATGTTGGCCGGACTAGCCGAGCCGCAGACACGCGTGATACCGGCTATCGGTCCGGATTACGGCAAGATGCTCGACCAGGCGCGCATCCTCTCGACCAAGCTAATACCCACCGCGATGGTTCTCCCGCTCGCCGGCTTTACCACGGCCGCAAGGCGTGGCGACGGGCCTCAAGCGTCTCGTCGATATCGCGGGCATGCCGTTCACGCTCTACATCTACATCAAAAGCGAGGATTACGTCAATGTCGACATGCTCGCCGTCCTCGTGGACGACGGCACGCTCCTCGCCGTAAAATACGCGATCGTCCGTGCCGAACCCGCCAATGATGCCTATCTGCGCCGCCTGCTGCAAGGCGTGCCGGCAGTGAAAGTCCGTGTCGGGCATGGGCGAGCGGCCCGCGCTCGTGTATACGTGCGACTTTGGGCTCGCGGCGGGGACGATCGGTTCGGGCTGCATCGCGCCGAAGGCGGTCATGGCGTTGCTGAACGCCGAGAAAGCAAGACGCGCAGAAGAAGTTCAGCGCATCCACAAGCGCTTTCTCCCGCTCGAAACCTTGCGACTAGATCTCGCTGATTCGCGTGCTGCGCGACGCTGTCACGCTCTCCGGCATCGCCGATATGGGGCCAATCCTGTCGCTCCTCAACAATACACTGGAACACGCGTTGCCAGGCATCGGACACGCCACGGCCGAGCTTCTGAAGTTTGAGCACACGTTCCACTGAGCAGGATGGAAACATGCGGATAACACGCGGGAAAACGCGCGCTCAGGGTATATCCCGAGCGTAAAACTCAACGCTTGATCCATAACGATAAATCGGCCTCCTGCGTGTTTCGGTAACACGCAGGACGGGCCCGTACTTGCTTGACATACGATGATTCTGTTAGCTATTTTCCAACTCCGGAAACCAACGACGCTAAAAGGACGACGCGACGAGATAAACCATTCGAATTCAGTCACGCAAGGATAGCGGCGCAGCACAAACACAGTAAGCCGGCCGAACATCGGCCGAAATCAAAAAACGTGGTTGCGGGAAGTGAGGAGATAACATGGCTTTCAAGGCAGTGAAAGTGGCGGCGGTGTTCGCGTCGTTCGGCGCGGTGTTCGCGTCGTTCGGTGCGCGAGCTGAACCGGTCGCCATCAATATCGTCGATGTCGCGGGCAATCTGCAGTTGACGCAAAAGGGCTTCGAAGCCTTCAAGGCGAAGTACCCGAATCTGGTGTCGAACATCACGTTCACCAATGCGCCCGCGCCGCAGTTGCCGGGCAAGATCAAGGCGATGCAGGCGGCCGGCCGCTCGGACATTGATCTGGTCGTGACGGGTACGGATGCACTCGCCGCCGGCATTCAGCAAGGCCTGTGGGAAAAGTTGCTGCCGGATCAGTCGAAGGCGTTCCCCGGTGTGCTCGACAAATACGCGCCCGGTCCGCACAAGATGCAGGACATCACGCAAGGTTACGGTCTGGAAGTGACGTACATGCCCGCGGGTCCGCTGATCGAATACAACCCGGCCAAGGTCACCGACGTTCCGAAAACGCCCGATCAACTGCTAGCATGGTGCAAGACGCATCCGAACAAGCTGATCTATGCGCGTCCAGCGAATTCCGGCCCGGGCCGCACCTTCCTGATGGGCCTGCCGTATATCCTCGGCGACAAAGACCCGATGGATCCCGACAAGGGCTGGGACAAGACCTGGGCGTTCCTCAAGCAACTGAACGACTGCATTCCTTACTATCCGAGCGGCACGTCGGCGGTGATGAAGGAACTCGGCGAAGGCACGCGTGACATGACCGTCACCGTGACGGGCTGGGACATCAATCCGCGTGCGCTGGGCATCGTTCCGGCCGAGTTCAAGATCGGCGCGTTCGACAATATGACGTGGGTCAACGACGCGCACTACATGGTCATCCCAAAGGGCGTGCCGAAGGAAAAGCTCGACGTGCTCTATAAGCTGATGAACTTCATGCGCGAACCGGCGCAGCAGGCTTTGACTTATGACGATGGCTATTTCTATCCCGGTCCTGCGGTGAAGGACGTGCCGCTGAGCATGGCGCCCGCGAAGAGCCAGGAAGTGATCCAGAAGTACGGTCGTCCCGAGTACGCGAAGCTGCTGGCGGATCGTCCGCACGTCGTCCCGCTCAATGCGCAGGCGATGGTCGCGGCCTTCCAGAAATGGGACCGCGAAATCGGCGCGCAGAAGATCAAGTAAGCGCATCGTTTGAAATGCAGACAGGCGGCGGCGTTCCTTCGAAAAGGACGCCGCCGCTCGCGTAACAGGGAATCGTCATGAAGCACACTTTTGAGCAATTGCGTCTGGACTCGGTCTCGCGCAGCTTCACCAATGCGGAAGGGCAGCAGCTCGCCGCGTTGAAGGGACTCGATCTCAACATCCAGCGCGGCGAGTTCATCGCGCTGCTCGGGCCGTCGGGCTGCGGGAAATCGACGGCGCTGAATTGCATCGCCGGATTGCAGCCGCTGACGGGCGGCGGCATCTGGCTCGATGACAAACGGATCGATGTGTTGCCGCCTGAGAAGCGCGGCTTCGGCATGGTGTTTCAGAACTATGCGCTGTTTCCGCATATGTCGGTGTTCGACAACGTCGGCTTCGGTCTGAAGATGCACGGCGTGCCGAAGGCCGAAGCGATGAAACGCGCCAAAGCTGCTTTGAACCTCGTGCAACTGAGCGGGCACGATGCCAAGCTGCCCGGCCAGCTTTCCGGCGGCCAGCAGCAGCGCGTGGCGATTGCCCGCGCGATTGTCATCGAGCCGCCGCTCGTGCTGATGGACGAACCGCTTTCGAATCTCGATACGAAACTGCGCATCGAAATGCGTGCGGAGATCCGGCGCATCCACGGCAAGCTGGAGCGCTCGACCATCTACGTTACGCACGATCAGGACGAAGCGTTGTCCATGGCCGATCGCATCGTCGTGATGAAAGAGGGCGTCGTACAGCAGGTGGCCGCGCCGAAAGAGGTGTATTCGCGGCCCAGCAATCTGCACGTCGCGCGCTTCATGGGCTTCCGGAATGTCATGCAGTGCGAACTCGAAGGCAAGCAGGGCGAAAGCGTGGCCGTGAATGCAAACGGCGTGCGCCTGCTCTGTATGCCGATGGAAGGCTTCGACAGCAAGCGCGTATCTCTGGCGTTACGTCCCGAAGACATGGAACGCGCCGATCCGACCGATGAAAACGCCTTCGATGCGCACGTCGAAGTCGTCGAATACGGCGGGCGCGATTCGCTCATAATCGTAAATACGGCGTTCGGGAAACTGTGGGCGCGCATTGCCGGAGAGTGCACGGAAGGCGAGCGCATCTCGCTGCGTGTCGCGTCGTCCAAAGCGCTCGTGTACGGAGAAGAAAAATGATCGCGATGCCCGCACAGCCGCGCGATTCGAAAGGCTGGCTGGTCGCGCCCGCGCTGATTTTCATCATCGCGCTGTTCATTTATCCGTTCGCCTACGGCCTGATGCTTAGCTTCAATCCGATGAACGGCGGCAGCGCGTGGGCCAACTACATCACGTTCTTCACGGACACGTCGATGTGGCCCACCATCCTCGTCACCCTCAAGCTCGCCGTGCCCGCGACAATCATCAACGTGGGCGTGTCGGTGCCGGTGGCGTTCGCGTTGCGCAAGTCGTCGCCGTATCAAAAGTTCGCCACGACGCTGCTCGTGATTCCTGTGACGCTCGGCACGGTGCTGATCGCGGACGGCATGCTGACGTATTTCAGCCCTCATGGCTGGTTCCCGCAAGCCATCCAGGCGCTGCATCTCTACGATGACGAAGTGCGCCTTACACACAACTACTGGGGCGTGTTGATCTCGCTAATCGTGTCGGGCTTTCCGTTCGCGTTCCTGCTGACGCTGTCGTATGTAACGGGCATCGATCCGACTTTGGCACGCGCCGCCGCGACGCTCGGCGCGAGTCCGTGGGAACAGTCCCGGCAAATCTACCTGCCGCTGTTGCTGCCCGGCCTGACGATGACCACGTGCCTCTCCTTCGTGCAGGCGTTTTCAGTGTTTCCGTCGGCGGTGCTGCTGGGTGCGCCTGCGGGTCCGACGCGCGTCATTTCCATCGCCGCATCCGAAGCCGCATTCGAGAACTACGATTACTCGCTGGCATCGACCATCGCCATCGTGATGGGCTTCGTGCAACTGCTCGTTGTCGGCGGCATACTCGGCGCGCGGCGCTTCTTCTATACGGGTCCGGTGACGGGAGGAAAAGGCTGATGGCTTTCGATAACCAAACCGCGCCTGTCTGGGCATTTGGCAGCAAGAACAACGCAGGCAAGGTCATGAAACAACACACAAACCTGCGCGACAAGCTCTGGAAAGTCTTCGTCTGGACGACGATGGGCTTTTTCCTCCTCAACATGCTTTTGCTGATCGCAACCGTCGCGGTGAATTCGATCGCGACGCGCTGGTTTGGCACGCTGTTGCCGCAAGGTTTAACGCTGCACTGGTACGCGCAGGCGTGGAGCGATTCCCAGCTTTCAAGCGTGCTGCTCGTGACGATGGAAGTCGTCGGTGCGGTCGTGCTGCTGTCGATCGCGCTTGGCGTGCCCGCCGCGTACGCGCTTGCCCGCGTGCAGTTTCCCGGCAAGCGCTTCGCCATGCTCGTATTCCTGTTGCCGCTGATGGTGCCGCCCGTCACGTACGGCATCCCGATGGCGACCGTCATGTACAAGTTCCATTTCGCCGGCACGCTGACAGGTGTGATCCTCGCCAATCTGGTGCCCGCGCTGCCGTTCGTGATTCTGGTGATGACGCCGTTCATCGAACAGATCGATCCGAATCTGGAGTCGGCGGCGCGAATTTTCGGGGCGAATACAGCGCGGTATTTTCGTTATGTCCTGCTGCCGCTGCTCGTGCCGGGCATGCTCGCGGCGGGCTTGCTGGTGCTGGTGCGGACCATCGGCATGTTTGAGCTGACGTTCTTCACTGCCGGACCGACCACGCAGACGTTGGTCGTTGCCCTGTACTATGCGGTGTTCTCGACGGGCGTGCGCGCGCCGCAATCTATCGACGCCATGGCGATGATCTACATGGCCATCACGCTTGTCTGGGTGCTGATCGCGCTGCAGTTCGTCAGTCCGACGCAACTCGTGTCGCGCGTGAAGGAGCAGCGGCAGTGAGTTTTCTGACCTTTTTCGATGTGAAGTTGTGGACAGTATTCGTGAAGTTTTCGTGTTGAATGGCGAGCCGCGCCGTATTCTGCAGTGCGGCTCGCACGTGGTAGAAGTCGCGCCGCAGGCGGGCGGGCGCATTATGCGTTTCGCAACGGAAGACGCACGCGGCGTGCAGGAATGGCTTACGCCTATTACCGTGCAGAGCTGGTCCGCCGATGCATGGCCCAAAGGCGGCAGCTATCCGCTCGTGCCGTTTTCGAATCGCGTGCGGGATTCGCATTTTCCCGGCCCGGACGGCGAGACGGTGCGGTTATCGGCGTATGCGAGCATGGCGCATGCGTTGCACGGTTTTGGGCAGTTTGCGGCGTGGGACGTCGTGCGTGAGGAAGCGGATCGCATCATCCTGAATCATTCGCACGATAAAGGCGAACACGCGGCTGGCCGTGGGCGGTCGACGTCGAGCAGACGATCCAGGCGACGGAGCAGGGCGCGCGACTGTCGATGCGCGTCATCAACCGTTCGGCGCGCACGATGCTAGTCGTGCTTAGGCTTCCATCCGTATTTCAACGCAATGGAAGCCGAACTCGATGCCACGGTCACGTGGCGTCACGAAGGCGAAATCGCGATCGAGCCGACGGACGAGAAGCCGGCACATCGGCATTTGAGGGAGATGCAAGGCTATACGCGTTATCTCAGCGGCTGGAACAGCCACGCCATGCTGCGTTTCGCCAACGATCGCACGCTGACTTTAAAGACCGAGGGCACGCCGCTGAATCACGTCGTCGTCCATTGCCCCGCAGGCGCGGACTACTTGTGTGTGGAACCGGTATCCCACGTCAGCGATGGCTTCAATCTCGATGCGAAGGGCATTCCCGGCACGGGCATCGCGTTCATGCCGCCAGGTAGTGAAATAACGGCGTCGCTCTCGATGGAATCCGACGCGACTCCGGGTCCCACGCGCCGCCGACGCCGCGCCCTGACACGCGCTTGCACCGCGAACCGGCTGCGCGAAGACTTCGCAGGCAATACGCCTGCCAGCGACGAGGCAAATTTCCTTGTTCATGGCGGCGTCTCCTTTGGCAAAATTCGTTAAGAATCCCGCCTGACCGGTGCACTGAAAAACGCCTCGACCATCTCGACCGACGATCCGCGACGCCGAACAAGGCCGGCGGCAATGCGCATCGAAACCGGCTTCCTTCAGCCGATGCACCGGATCGGCGGGCCAGACGTTGCTCATTGCGACGAGCAGGCGGCCTGTGAGAGCGGCATCGTTATAGATGCGTGCGCAGAAAAACGTAATCGGAATCGCTGTCGAGGTTCGTGTCGAGCATCAGCGCCTGCGGCTGCCAGTTCGTCAGCAACGCTCGCACACTTCTGATATCCTGTATATGGATGACCTGCAAGCCCTTGAGTCGCAACTGCACAGCGAGGGAGCTCCCGACTGACTTGTCCCTGTGCGCAATCAGCATGCGCCGCGACCTGTTGTCATAGTTCGAGCTGGTGTGAGCCCGCTTGATACGCCACAACGCGAAATCGCTTTCGTTGTCGGCTTGATGGCTTGACATCTCATCCTCCGGTTTTTTGAGTGCTTGTAATATGGTTGATTTGATGCAAGCATTTTTAACCGTCCGTGCTTTCGGCTAAACTCGGCTCGGGTAGGGCTTTCGGCGGATTTTGGGGGACTGCCGAATGTATCCCTTCGAAAGGAGGGTGGAAGTTAATCGGACTGGGCGTAATATCGGAAGCGTTCTCGGGGATATGCAATGGAAAATGGTTATTTCAAAAACGTATTGCTCGTAGAGGACGAAGGGCTGACCAGGAGCGCGATGAAAAGCCTCATTCTGGCCATGAGCCCTTGCTCGAAATCGGCGAGACAGACGGTTTCGAGCAGGCGAAGGCGAAGCTTTCGTCCAATCACTACGATTTGATGTTTCTCGACTACCACTTGCGCGGGCAGACCACCTGGTATGGACTTGCTCAACTGGATCCGCGAGGAGGAGCATGAGGTGCAAACCATCATGTGTCCGCTCAGGACGACCGGGACACCGTGCTGGATTGCATCAAAAACGGCGCGTGCGAGTTTATTTCAAAAGGCAGGGCGCGGGCGTGTTCCGTGAGGCGCTCAAGACGATTCTTTCGGGATACGTCTATCTGCCGAACACTGTGCTCGGCAAGGGCGGACATAGTCCGAAGCCCGTGTCGACGCACGCGGGACCGACGATCGAATCGCTCGATCTGCCGCCCCGCGTCTTCACGTGACGCGGCGAACGTTCCTGATCGTGGAGATGGCGCGGCGCGGCATCGAAATGCCTTACAGCCACACGTCGTCGGCTTCCTTATCTTTTGTTGCGTCCTGCGTCTCAAAATTCCGAGGATTGCCGGCGAGGATGTTAAGGTAGAGCCCGGTTATTTTGAGATGGAAACGCGCTGGTGAATCGCTGGTCGATTTTCAAAAAATTCAAGGGCGTCGCGCCGGCTGGTGCCGTGGCCGCGGCGCTGGCTCTCGGCGCATGTGCGCCGCTTCCTCAACAGAACGCCGACGCGGGCGCGGCGACGCCCGCATCCGGTGCGCAGTCTTCAGCGTTTGCCAAGGCGACGATCGCCGCCGTTGGGGCTGCACCCGCGCTGCCGTCGGGCGAGCAGCGGATCGTCGTCGGCACGGCGAACGGGTATCACCGCGCGCTGAAGGTCACCGCGCCGTCGCAAGTCTGCAATCAGAACGCTTTTGCCGATGGCGTGCGCTACGGCTACGCGCTGACGTGGAACCGCGAAATCAGCGACGAGATGCGCAGCGCGGGCGGCAAGTCAACGCGCCGCCGCTTCGATGCCACCGCCGTCCACTCGCAGGACGATCAGTACAAGATCGAGTGGAACGGCAAGGAGCGCACCAATGCGTGCGCATCGGATGGCTATCTGATCGGGCGTATCGTCGGGATTCATCTGGCGGGCGTCGATCTGCGCGACGGCAAGCCGTCCTCCTGACCGCGCCCCCTAAGCTGGTTCAGTCGCACGTGGTGCGTGGCCGCGACGTAGCGGCTCGCCACGGGGACGTCGCCATATATGATATGGTGAGTCGGTGCCGCTGGCCAATTGCTGCGCGACCGCCAGCATCACGGACTGGCTCGCAATGTCTTTGCTCGGAACCGAAGTGGCCTGCGTGTCCGAAGAAAGCGAGTACTCGCGCACACGGGCGTCGAGCGAGTGCCCATTCGTTTTCACGCACTTTGTGAAGTCATAAAGTGCAAGCGTCGACGTGCCGGAACCAACCGATACCGCCTTGAGCAACGCATCGTCCGTCGATGCACACCCCGTCAACGCCAGCGCGCCCGCTGCCGCCATCCGATTACAACAATTTTTCTCATCTTTCCGATACCTTTATTTGCAGTATCCGCTTAATCTTGCGCCCGTTTTGCCGATAACGCCGCGACGCCGAAGCGGGCGATCGTAACCGCTCGTTTGACAAAGCGTAAAATCTAGCCGGTCCAGTGCCCGGCCTTTTGGGACGAGCCTTTGAGCCTTACGGGATGCCACGCCAAGCTTTCGATTCGTGGTTATCCCAAGAGCGCGAGCAAGCTCGATGGAACGCATGTCTCGCATACAGTGGTTGGCCCGGCTTCGCGCCCTTACTTCGTCTGGCAACAGTCCGGACGGATTCGATATCAAGCGGCTCGCCGCGCCCGCGCTGACGGTTCTCGTGGGCGCGCTGCTGCTGGTCGTGTTCCAGCATCTTTCGCGCTCGGTCGATTACAAATCGGTGATGCACGCGTTGCGCGTGATGACGCCGGTCGCATGGGCGGGCGGGGCGCGCTCGGCGCCACCGCGCTGAGTTTCGCGGCGCTCGTCGGACGCGACGTGGTCGGGCTGCGCCATATCGGCGGTGACGGTGCCGCGCTCGGCAACGTCACCGGCTTCAGCGCGCTGACCGGCGGCGCTGTGCGCTGCCGTGTGTGGCGCGGCGGAAGTCACGCCCGCGCAGGTCGGCCGCCTGTCGATCTTCACTGGCGCGACGCTCGCCTTCATGACCGCGTTCGGCATGCTGTTCGCCGCTGACACGCTCTCCGGCATGATGCATCTCCCGCCCGTGGCACTGTGCGCAATCGGCCCGGCGGGGCTGGCAGTGTTCGCTGCGATGGTCATCGTCTGCGGCAAGGAACGCCGCATGCTACACTTCCGCTGGAAGTGGCTCGCGTTCAATGTGCCGACGCGCCGCGATTTCGTCGCCCAGTCCGCGCTTGCCGTGGTCGATGTGTTCGGCGCGGGCCTTGCGCTGTGGGCGCTGCTTCCGGCCGCGCACGTCGGCTTCGGCGAATTTATGACGGTCTTCTCGGCAGCGATGCTGCTCGGCATGATCGGTCACACGTCGGGCGGCGTCGGCATGTTCGAAGCCGCGATGGTCTTTGCGCTCGGCGGCAGTGTGCAGACGCCCGATGTGCTCGCGGCCCTACTCGCGTATCGCGCGATCTATTTCGGCTCGGCTTGCCGCTGATCCTGTCCGCCGGCGTGATGGCTGCCAGGCCGCGCGCTCAAAGGGCGCTTCGCGTTCCTGCAAACCATCCTGCCGCTGTGGGTGCTGGAAAGCTTGCAGCGCGGGCGCTTCAACTGCCGCTCCTCGCTGTTTGCCGAGCGCTTCACGATGACGTGGCTGTTCTCCATCGGCATGGTGATGGCGGTGGCGACGTGGATCATGTTCTTCGCCTTCCGCGACGTGCCGTACCAAACCGATCTTTGGTGGCAATTCGCCTTCGACGAACGCGCGCCTTGAGCCTTGCGCGCGACGCTAGCCGCTGGCGTGTTCGCCTTCGCCTTCGCCGTATGGCAACTGTTGCGTCCTGCTGCGGGCCGCTTCGTGAAGCCCGCACCACAAGATCTCGCCGATGCCGCGCGCAATCTTCCGAGCGCAGGAGCGCAGCGACCGCCGGCCTTACGCTGATGAAATTGGGCGAGGAAGCGCACGTCGCGCTGTCGGACTTCGATCTGAAGGGCTCGGACCGGAACGCATCGCCGAAAGTCTGCCGATACTCAAGGCCATTTCCGACGACTGGCTGAACAGCCGCTCGGCGCGCGAAAAGAGTTTCGCAATGGCCGCGTTCAACGAAGACTATCTGGCGGCGCAATCAGTTGCTGGTGCCGCCAGCAAGGGAGCCGCTCGCGTTCGTCATTTTCATGACGACGGACATGAACACCGAAGCGACCGTTGGCGTGATGCGCCACGTGGCCAGCGCATCGCCGTACGCGATAGAGTATCTCTTCACGAAGCGCGCGCTGCATCTGAAGGAAGCAGGCTTCAGGTCGCTGTCGCTGGGCATCGCGCCTCTGTCGGGGAATAGAATTGACGCCGCTGGCATCGCACTGGCACCGGCTGGCGGGACTGGTGTGGCGTTTCGGCGGGCGTTTCTACAACTTCCGCGGATTGCGCGGATTCAAGAGCAAGTTCCAGCCGCGTTGGGAGCCGCGTTATTTGGCGGCATCCGGATCATTTGGCATATTTTTCACTTTGGCGGACCTTTCTCGCTTCTGGCGGGCGGCTGGCGTTCATGACATTCCTGAGCAAGAAAATTGCGACGACCGCGCTCGCCGGTATCGCAATGTTGGGCGTAGTGCCAAGCGGTGCAGGCAGCCGACACCATTTCCGGCGGCAAGTACGGCCCGGTCGGTCACATTGACGAGGTCGCACGACGACATGACCGGCTTCGTCGTGCTGTTTTCGGAGAAGAGCGGCTGGAACGCGATCGACCAGCAAGCGGCCGATGCCCCCGCCGCGAAAGGCGCGATGGTCGTCGGCGTGAATACGGCGACTTATGCCTATGCCGCGCGTCTCGCTACGGACAAAGAAGAGAAGACCTGCCACAACCTCGTAGGCGATGCGGAGAACATGAGCCATCAGCTCGAACGCAACGTGCAGACGAATCACTATTTCGCGCCGATTCTCGTCGGCACGGGACAGGGCGCGATATCGCTTGCGCCGGACGCGCAGATCGATACGCGTTTCAATCCGTGCGCGCCGAACGCGGACATCATCCATCAGAAGGGTTTGCCGGGCTTTCTCGAACAGAGCGCCACGCTGGACTGGACGCGGGCCGCACGAAAGCCGACGCGCTCACCGCGATGACCGCGCCGCATCTGAAGAAACCGGAAGCGCTCGCCGAAGACGATGTGTCCGATCTGCCGCTGATCGAACTGCGCGTGTCGCAGCCGACCGTTCTGCTGGCGATCGTCATTTCCGGCGACGATGGCTGGCGCGATCTCGACAAGACGATGGCGCTGGCGTTGCAGAAGGATGGCGTGTCGGTCGTCGGCATCGATTCGCTGTGCTATTCTGGAGCGAGAAGTCGCTGCCAGAAGACGGCGTCGGATTTGGCGCACGTAATTCGCACGTACAACGCGCGCTGGCACACGAGCCACGTCGCGCTGCTCGGTTATTCATTCATTCGGCGCGGATGTCATGCCGTTTACGTACAACCGCCTGCCGGACGGGGTACGCGATCAGGTTCGTACATCTCGCTGATGGGCTTTTCACTGGACGCGGATTTTCAGATTCGCGTGACGGACTGGCTTGGCATGAAGGCGAGCGAGAAAGCGCTGCAAGTGCGCCCGGAATTTGCGAAGCTGCCGCCGGCGGATGGTGCAGTGTATTTATGACGAGAAGGAGGAAGACACGCTGTGCCCGTCGCTGACGAAGACAAATGATCAAGCTGCCGGGAGATCATCACTTCGGTGGCGATTACGATGCGCTCGTCGTGAGTGTCGACTCCCGCACGTCTCTTAAAAAGTATGTCCAGCAAGCAGTTCGAGCGTCTCGGGGTGTTTCTCGACCAGTTTTATCAGTACGGCGGCTTGTGCGTTGGGCTTCGCCTTTCCCTGTTCCCAATTTTGCCACGTGCGCAAATTTACGTGCAGTCGATGCGCGATGATGGCCTGAGAAACATGCGCTGACTCGCGGACCTGACGGATTTCGTCTGCTGTTACCTCGACCGATGCAAGCGCTTGCGGCGTCACTTTCCGCAAAGTCACCTTGCCGCTTCGTTCGTCGGCAAGGACTTTGAAGCCTTCCTTTAGTTCCTCGAACAGGTTTCGCTTCTTCTTCATTACGCGCTCCTTTTCTGCATTTCGACTTCCAGCATTTTGGCCAGCGCTCTTCGTTCGTTGCTGGAAAGGTCGCTCATTTCGTCCTTGTCATAGAGGGTGAACATCCAGAACTGCGCTCCGCCGCCCTACCAGTAGTCGATCACTCGAAGTCCGCCGGTGCCTTTGATAAGGTCGCCGACTCGGGATTGCGAAGCAAGGAAATTTGTAATGCGCGCTATTCCTCGTCGGAGAGGTAATCAAAGCGGTAACGCCGGAACGGGAGCAGTTCAACGAACAGAGCTTTCACCACAAAACGCAATTTGCGTATAGTTGGCAAATCTGTCGTCAAGGTACTATCGGCCTGACCTCTTTGACCGGAGCCTTCCATGTCCCTGATCGACCACCTCGACCTTACCTGCACCGACGTGGAAGCGACCCAACGCTTCTACGTCGATGTCCTGCAAATGCAATTGGAAACCTTCGGCGAAGGCCGCATGGCGTTCCGCTTCGGCAATCAGAAAATCAATCTCCACGTACGTGGCAAGGAATTCGAGTCGAAGGCGTATCTGCCGGTGCCGAGCGCACCGGCGCGACGAGCAAACTGCGCTTCGCTACGTGCGCGATCCCGACTTCAATCTGATCGAAATCTCCGAGTTCATTTCGAACGGACCGAGAAAATCGCGCTTGCCGATGGGCACGCCGAGATGGCGCAGGATGATGTCGTGCGTCGTCATGACGTGAAAGTAGAAGTTCGGCAAGCCGAAGCTCAGCAGATAATTCATGCCCGAAAACGACGGCGCGAAGTCGCCGAACTTCAGCGTTATGCTGCGCGTCTCGTCGTCGCTCAGCGTCGCGCGTTCGATGCTCTTGAGATACTTCACCGTCTTCGCAATGCGTACCTGCAACGCATCGAAACTGTCTTCGTTGTCTTCGAAGCGCGGCGCTTCCGTGCCGGACAGACGCGCGGTGGGGAGCTTCGCGGTTTTGCTGGTGCGCGATCACATCCGCGTGAGCGATGTCTTTCTCGCCCGCATGGTCCTGGCCTTTCTTCAGCAGGTCGGCGCAGACTTCGAGTCCACGAATGAACACCGGAATCGATGCGCGATACATCGTCAATGACATGGGGCGCTCCTGTTTGTCGTCGAATGGTGCACAAGCATAGCCTTCTGCTTTTGGCATTGCTCAATCGACCCGGACGATGCCGCGCTTTCCACGCCGCCAGGGCCGCTTCGTAGCGCTCCAGCGCTTCATCATAGAGAACGAACACACGCACGCCTCGCAGCCGCTGTGGCAGCAATCGTCTTGCGACGTGCGCTCGGGCGGCGTTGGGTGCGGGTCGTCTAGATCGTCAGTTTTAGTGGCGTGAGTCGGCATGAGCAAATGAAGCAATATTCCCGCACGACGACTGTCTATATTTTGGCGGCGGTGCGTCCGCGCGCAATGTGATACTCGGGAGGCTGTGAATCATCCAATTTCTCGATCACGTTGACCGGACCGAAGAATTTCCTCGA
The DNA here is from genome assembly GCA_001045575.1 of Candidatus Burkholderia pumila. Classification (GTDB taxonomy): domain Bacteria; phylum Pseudomonadota; class Gammaproteobacteria; order Burkholderiales; family Burkholderiaceae; genus Caballeronia; species Caballeronia pumila. The sequence goes on along the minus strand of LELG01000031.1, from coordinate 3,915 downwards.
TGAAGCAGACCGTGTCCGCCTGGCGATTCTCACCACACTCGCAAGCGCGTTGCTGGCGGGTTGCGCGGCATTGCCCGCTTCGTCCGGTCAGCCGGACGCTTCGTCCCAGCCGACGCAAACCGATTTCAGCGCCGAGATCCGTCGCACGCAGAGCGGGTTTGCCTATATGGCGATGAAACGCGAATCGCATCGCAATTAATTCGTTCATGATCGCCCCGCTCGAGGCCCCTTCGTCGAGCAGCAGGATCAACCGCGCTCGTCTCACTTGGCCAACGGCCATCGTTCGGCTGCGCTGCATCGACAGCAGTTCTTCGCGCTCGGCGGCTTCAGTCAGATTCTATTTTGCCCATATACCTTTAGATCAGTGCAATTTCATTGGTTCAATAGACTACTCCAGAACAGCTTCACATAAGGCATCAACAGCGTGAATGGAACGACGCCAAGAATCGAGACCCAGATCACGGCCTTGTGCCCGACACGATCGCCGACCGGCCCGCCAATAACAGTCCCCGCCGCCGCAAGAAACATGAACAGATGAATCTGAAAGACGAATCTGCGCTGTCTGCATCGATACACCGAACTTGCTGATCAGATAGAACATGAAGTAACCATGAAGTAACTCGTGATGCTGGAGAGATAGAAATATTTCGAGAACACGAGCACGCTCATCGACAGGATGACCTTGTTACGCGGCAACGCGGATTGCACGACACCCGCGCGCCCTTTCCTGGTCGCAGGATGACGCTTGTTTGCCAGCACGAACATGGCGACGAGCGCCGCAGCCGAGAACCACGTGATGCTCTTCTGCCCATGCGGGATCACGATCAGCGCGGAGAGCAAAGATCCGAGCGACGAACCCGTATTGCCACCGACCTGAAACAGCGACTGCGCAAGACCGTGCTTGCCGCCGGAAGCTATCCGCGCGACGCGGGACGATTCCGGATGGAACACCGACGAGCCGCATCCCACCAGCGCCGCCGCGATCAACAGCGTGCCGAAGTTGCCCGCGAGCGACATCAGCAGCAGACCGTACAGCGTGAAGCCCATGCCTACGGGCAGCGAGTACGGCTTCGGATGCTTGTCCGTGTACAGCCCGACGAGCGGCTGCAACAGCGACGCGGTGATCTGATATGTCAGCGTAATCAGCCCGATCTGCCCGAGCGTGAGCGCGAATTCGCTCTTGAACATAGGATAGATCGCCAGAATCAGCGACTGGATCATGTCGTTCAGCAAATGGGAAAAGCTGATCGCGCCGAGTACAGAATATAGACCGTTTTTGTACAGCGGGCGAAGCGGGCGCGGCGTTGACTGCCGCAACATTGCTGGCGGGCGTGGTGCTTGTCTGCATGGGCGGATGGGCTGAGGAATCGTTATCTTGAATTTAGATTTTCAGTACGCGATTCATGCGTCAACTGAATTTATGACAAGTGTAAACTGTCTCCGATGCGTTGTGCTGCCAAACTTTGTCGAGAATTGGACATTCCGGAAGGCGTCCATGCACCACGGAAACATCAATTTGTCTGACGCAAGTCAATTTTGGCCGGATATAAGAAGGACGATCGTGCGGGCGCTAAAGAAGCATCGAAAGCCTGCCGAAACACATGGATGCCGCGCAATCGCAAACAAAGACGTGGCCCAGGACCAAAAACACTCTGGAATCGATCGATGAAGTTGTTTTCGCCACGCACGCGCGCCAGTCTCGTGCCGCCCGCCGTCAGCACGTCAGAACAAACCAGTCGGCCGCCGAAGCACGGTCGTCTCAGCGTGAAGGCATCACTCAGGCTGGCGTTCGGCGTGGTGTTCGCGGGACGTTCGTCATCGGCGTCATTGCGCTCACGCAGATCAGCCACTTCAATGGCGCGACGGAATCGATCTACATGCAAGGCCCCGTTGCCAGCCGCGCGGCTACCTGCTGCGCGCGAGCCGGTCGCAGAAAGATGCTGCTGACCGCATCGACGCAAAAGGGACGCGAGGAGCTCGACAATCAGATCGAGCAGGCGCTGGCGAACATCGACAAGGAACAGGCGCAACTGGTGAAGTTCGCCGATCAGACGGACGAAGCCGCGATCGCGCAGCAGAAGAGCTTCTCGCAAGCGCTCGCCAAGTGGAGCGCCGATCTGCGCACCTTCGTTAAGCTCGTGAAGGAGCAGCCGCTCGATCTCTCGCAGATGAACTGGCAAGTCTGCATTCAGGACGTGTCGCTGCTGGTCGAAACCGGCAAGCTCGAAAAGAGGGTCGATGAACTCGTCGCACGCCGGGGCGCCGCTGTGAAGGCGACTATCGAAACCGCCGCGTTTAGTTTATTTTCCATTCGTCCTTCGTAATGGTGACTGCGCTGACGCTCGCGCTGTTCGTGCTGGTGATCTGCGTGTCGGAATGGGTCGTGCGGCGGCTTACGTGGCAGCTCGGCGGCGAGGCCGGGTTATGCGAAGCACAATCACGGAACGTATTGCGGCGGGTGCCTGTCGTATCGCATCAAACTGAAACAGCGTGACGACGGCAGCATGCTCCACGCACTGTCGGCCATGCAGAGCGGCCTCTCATCGACCGTCGGTGATATTTGATCAGCCGCAGCGAGAACGGCGGGAACAAAGGAACAACGTCATGTGGTCCACATCCTGTCCTAGCTCTTCTTCCGTTTCCAACAGCGACTATCTACGCAAACATGCGCGGCGATTGCTTTGTGCCGCACTTCTTGATGGCGATACGAGCGCGTCCTTGCCCGTACTCAGGCGCTTGCTGGCGACACTCGCCACGAAAGTGGAACGCCTCGCCGACCTCAACGCCTCACGCGAAGCACTGCAACTGAAGCATCTTCTGGCGATGCTCGCCGTCGAACTGGGCTACGCGCATTGGGACGCGTGTAAACAGGAATCGACACGCAGCCGCCAGCGCGCACGGCGGCTACATCGTGCAATACGGCGAGCAGGCCATGACGATCCTGAAAAAGCAAGCCGATTAAATCAGCTCGATTTCCTTCCAGTTCGCGTTGAGGAAGAAGCGGCCAAGCTCGCGCGTCATCTCGTTGAGCTTGCTCATTTCCGCCGCTGAAATCTTGCGCACGTGCTGCGGATGCGTTCAGTCGCCGTAGATCAGGGCGACGGTCTGATCGGCAGCAGCACGAACGCCTGCGCATTGCCGAGCGTGTCCTTGTACCAGCGGGCAGGCGCGCATCGATCCGCTCATCGTGGGCGTTTTCGAGGCCGGTGAGGGCGTCGTGATTGAGCGCGTGCTGCAGCGATTCCTCGCGCTCGCGCCAATATGATACATCGAACGCGGCGACCGCGAAGCCCGGTTGCCCGTGCGCGGTCGTCGACATGAGGCGCAATGGCGCAATTCGACGCAGATCGGATACGTGAGCGACTTGACGACATTCAGCGTCGCGGATTCGAGCTTGTCCGATATGCGCGCGCGGGCGATCAGCGCGTTGAGTTCATCGGCTTCTTCGGATGGCACGAGATCGTGCAGCGTCAGCATGCTCAGATAGTCGCGGTGATAGCCAATGAACGCGATGCTCGCGTCCGAGACGGAAGTGAAGCGCAGCGCGTTATCGAGCTGCGCGAGAAAGTTGACGGCGCTCAGGGCGGCATCGAGGCCCAAGTGGTCCTGACGCGGTGGCTGAGACGCGAGGGCGCGGGCGGCCCGCCGGGTGTGTTGTCCTGCACCTTGTCCTGTACTGTCTGCGCGCGCATGAGCGGCGCTCGTCCACGCGCAACGCAGGGCATCGAGCGGGATGCGCCGCGGCGCGCGGCGGGAGACGGTGATCCGGTTCGCTTGCATGGTCTGATTAAATGGCTTCGTGAGAGATGCGCATAGACTCATCATCCGGAAAATCTACCTGCAACCGATTAGCAATTTGTTCAGGTCACCAGCCGTTGACCCACTTTCGGTCCCCGCGATGTGGTTTATTTCGAC